>NZ_JBHLZP010000340.1:0-9077 GCF_042429965.1 Actinoallomurus acaciae | reverse complement strand
CTGGGCCACGGCCAGCAGCAGCAGCGCGGCCGCACCCGCCGTGATCTCGCGCTGCACGGCCGGACCGCCCGGCAGCGCGATGATGACGAGCGCGCCGATGAGGGCCACCAGCGTCAGCCCGCGCAGCAGCCGCCGGCTCGTCTGCGGGCTCCAGCCGTGCGGGCTCTCCTTCATGGTGGTCGAGATGCCGTCGACGATGTCGTCCAGCCGCACCTCGGGCAGCGCCTCGGTACGGGGCCGCAAATAGACCGTGTCGCCGTCGCGCAGCCCGAGTGACTCGAGGGTGGCCTCCTGGTCGAGCGGGGCCTCGCCCAGCCGCTGGAGCACCCAGCCCTCGTGTTCCAGGCCCGTCTCGCCGAGGTCGTCCCCGCCGTACCCGAGCACGGCCGGGAGCAGGTCGGCGACCGGGACGTCGGCGGGGACGGCGAGGTCGATGGCCTTCGAAGGCGCACGCACCGTCAGCCGGCACAGCCCCGTCGTCGCGCCCTTGCTCACGCGCTCTCCTTCATGAGAGGAGAGACCACTCGCACGTGCTCATCGATTCGCTCACTGCGTTCAGTCACGAGTCCTCCTTCGTCGGAGGAGAGACCAGGCGCACGTGCTCATCGATTCGCTCACTGCGTTCAATCACGAATCCTCCTTCGTCGGAGGAGAGACCAAGCGCACGTGCTTATCGATTCGCTCACTGCGTTCGCTCATGAGGCGTGCTCGTCTTTCCGCGGGTCCGCCCCTACTTGTCCGGGCGGAGAGACGTGAGGGTGTTCTGTTGTTCGGTCGGTCTCGTCAGTGCTCTCCGCTTAGGCATACGTACGCGGAGAGCACCCGGTTCACCCGGGTTCGAACGATCTGACCGATGGCTGGCCACTGTACGATGCCTGGCAACGAGTCCGCTCGCTCTCCTCGGCCGCTCTCCGCACATCGCCGTCCCTCGTTCGCTGTGCCGCGCCGTACACGCCAGGAGGCCCTCGTTGAGTTTCGTGCTTTTCCGCAGGCCGGCGCGCCGACGCGCGCCGGAGATGCCCGACGGGGAGATCAACCTGCAGGAGCCGCCCACTCTGCCCGAGACGGTCCCCGACTCGTCCGCCATCTGGACGTACCTGCCGATGGCGCTGATGTCCGGCGCCATGGTGATGATGTACATGACGCGTGGCGGCGGGAGCACGGCCAACGGCTTCCTGCCGATCTCGCTGATCATGATGGTCCTCGCCGCCGGCGCCATGCTGCTCGGCACCGGCATGCGCAAGAGCAGCGAACGCAAGCAGCGGCTGAAGGGCGCGCGCCGCGACTACCTGCGTTACCTGTCCCAGACCCGGCGCAAGGTGCGCGCGGCAGTACGCGACCAGCAAAAGTCCCTGGTCTGGCGGCATCCGGCGCCGCAGACGCTGTGGTCGATGATCGGCAGTACCCGGATGTGGGAACGCCGCCCGACGGACCCGGACTTCGCCGAGGCACGGCTGGCGATCGGTGAGCAGAAGCTGGGGCTGCGGCTGTCGCCGACGTCCACCAAGCCGGTCGAGGACCTCGAACCCCTCACCGCGCACGCGCTGCGCAGCTTCATCCGCGCGTACGCCACCGTGCCTGAGCAGCCCACCGCCGTCTACCTGCGGTCCTGGGCCCGGCTGCTGATGCGCGGGGACGAGGAGTCCATCCGCGCGATGGTGCGCGCGATGATCGCCCAGCTCGTCGTCTTCCACTGCCCGGACGACCTGTGGCTCGCGCTGTGCGTCGCGCCCGGCCGCCGCGCCGAGTGGGAGTGGGTCAAGTGGCTGCCGCACAACCTGAACCCGCACGACAACGACGGCGCCGGGCCCGTCCGCATGATCGCCACCGACTTCCCGGAGCTGGAGGGAATGCTCGGCGCCGAGTTCTGGGAACGCCCGCAGTACGACCCGGAGGCGCACACCGGCCGCGAGGAGCCGTACACGCTGATCGTGGTGGACGGGGCCACCATCCCGGCCGGGCACCCGCTGGACGGGCCGGGGATGCGCAACGTCACCGTGCTGGACCTGAGCGGCACGCTCACCTGGCGACCCGGCCGTACGACCCTGCGCCTCGACGTGCGGGACGGCGAGCTGCGGCTGGTCCGTACCGACCGCGACCGCAAGGAGCAGACGACCCTGCTCGGACGCCCCGACGAGTTGGGCGTACGGGCCGCGACCGCGCTGGCCAAGCGACTCTCGCCGTACCGGCTGGGCGTGGGCGGCGAGAGCGCGGAACCACTGTCGTCCACCATCGACCTGGCCACGCTGCTGGGCATCCCCGACCTGCACCGTCACGACCCGGCGACACTGTGGCGCAAGCGGACCGCCACCGAGCGGCTGAAGGTGCCGATCGCGGTCGGCGTCGACGGGACGCCGGTGGAGCTGGACATCAAGGAGTCCGCCCAGGGCGGCACCGGGCCGCACGGCATGCTGATCGGCGCGACCGGCTCGGGCAAGAGCGAGCTGCTGCGCACGCTCGTCCTGGCGATGGCGCTGACCAACTCCTCCGAGACCCTCAACTTCGTCCTGGTCGACTTCAAGGGCGGTGCGACCTTCCTCGGCCTGGACGAGCTGCCGCACGTCTCCGCGGTCATCACCAACCTGGCCGACGAGGCGGCCCTGGTCTCCCGCATGCGCGACGCCATCCACGGCGAGCTGATGCGGCGTCAGGAGCTGCTGCGCGCCGCCGGCAACTACGTCTCCGTGCTGGAGTACGAGAAGGCGCGCGCCTCCGGCACGCCACTGGAGCCGCTGCCGAGCCTGTTCGTGGTGGTGGACGAGTTCAGTGAGCTGCTCGCCGCCCACCGCGACTTCATGGAGCTGTTCGTGATGATCGGCCGGCTCGGCCGCAGCCTCGGCGTGCACCTGCTGCTCGCCTCGCAGCGGCTCGACGAGGGCCGCATGCATCAGCTGGAGAGCCACCTGTCGTACCGCATCGGCCTGCGCACGTTCTCGGCCATGGAGAGCCGGGGCGTGCTCGGTGTGCCCGACGCGCACACGCTGCCGCCCCAGCCGGGCAGCGGCTTCCTCAAGACCGGTGTCGAGGCGCTGACGCGGTTCCGCGCGGCCTACTCCTCCGGGGCGTACCGGGGGCGCGGCAAGGCCGACCAGGCACGGGTCGCGAGCCAGGTGGTGCCGTGGTCCTCCTCACGCGTCGCGCCGGTCGAGCCGCCCGAACCCGCGGAGACCGAGGAGGAGCCCGAGGAGACCGGCGAGACGCTGCTGTCGGTCGCGGTCGACCGGATGCGCGACGCCGGGCCGCCCGCCCACCAGGTGTGGCTGCCGCCGCTGGACCTGCCCCCGACTCTCGACCAGATCCTCCCGCCGCTCGAGCCCGACGACGTGCTCGGCCTGACGACCGTCGACTGGGAGCTCCGCGGCGAGCTCACGGTGCCGGTGGGCATCGTCGACCGGCCCTTCGAGCAGATCCGCGACCTGCTGGTCATCGACCTGCACGGCGCGGGCGGCCACGTCGCCATCGCCGGCGGCCCGCAGAGCGGCAAGAGCACGCTCATCCGCACCATCATCACCTCCCTGGCGCTCACCCACACCCCGCGCGAGGTGCAGTTCTACTGCCTCGACTTCGGTGGCGGCACGCTGACCGGACTCGCCGGCCTCCCCCACGTCGCCGGCGTCGCCGCGCGCATGGACGCCGAACGCGTCGGCCGTACCATCGCGGAGGTCACCGCACTGCTCGCCGACCGCGAGCAGTTCTTCCTGGCCAATGAGATCGACTCGATGTCGACCTACCGGCGCCGCCGGGCGGAGGGGGAGTTCGCCGACCAGCCGCACGGCGACGTGTTCCTCATCGTGGACGGCTGGTCGACCCTCCGGCAGGACTACGACCGGTACATTCCGACGTTCAACGCGATCGCCGCCCGGGGCCTCAACTACGGCATCCACCTCATCATCACCACCGCCCGCTGGGTCGAGCTGTCGGCGGCCGTGCGCGACCAGGCCGCGACGCACCTGGAGCTGCGGATGGGCGATCCGATGGACTCGGAGATCGACCCGCGCCGCGCCGCCTCCGTGCCGCGCGCCCCCGGCCGTGGCATCACCCGCGACAACAAGCTGCACTACCTCACCGCGCTGCCGCGCATCGACTCGGTGGAGGGCACCGACGACCTCGCCGAGGGAGTCGCCGGGTTGGTCGCGGCGGTGAACGAGAGCTGGGTGGGGCCGCCCGCGCCGCCGGTACGGATGCTGCCGGCCACGCTGCACGCGCGCGAGCTGCCCGCGCCCGAGGGCGACTTCCGCGTGCCGCTGGGGCTGGAGGAGGAGCGGCTCTCCACGGTGTGGCACGACTTCGGCGAGAACCCCCACATGATCGTGGTCGGCGACACCGAGTGCGGCAAGACGAACCTGCTGCGGCTCATGGCCAAGGCCATCACCGCGCGGTACACGCCCGAGGAGGCCCGCATCATGGTGGTGGACTACCGCCGTGAGCTGGTCGAGGCGGTACCCGATGAGTATCGGCTCGGGCACGCCGTCTCGATGGACGCGCTACGCGACCTCCTGGACGGCGCCGGGCGGGCGATCCAGGCTCGCATCCCGGGCCCGGACATCGCGCCGGCCCGGATGCGGCTGTGCGACTGGTGGAGCGGACCCCGGCTGTTCATCCTGGTCGACGACTACGACATGGTGGGCGCGGGCCCGATGCAGCATCCGTTCGACCCGCTCATCCCGCATCTGGCGCTCGGCTGGGAGGTCGGCCTGCACCTGGTCGTCGCCCGCTCCGCCGCGGGCGCCGGACGCGGCCTGAACGAGATGATGATG
The DNA here is from genome assembly GCF_042429965.1 of Actinoallomurus acaciae. Lineage (NCBI taxonomy): Bacteria > Bacillati > Actinomycetota > Actinomycetes > Streptosporangiales > Thermomonosporaceae > Actinoallomurus > Actinoallomurus acaciae. Next base: position 4,320 of record NZ_JBHLZP010000340.1, on the reverse strand, counting down.
CGGCGGCTCCAGGAGGTCAACACGCCGTCGCTGCTGATGTCCTGCCCGCCGGACGAGGGCTTCCTGTTCGGCAACGTCAAGGGCCGCATCCTGCCGGCCGGCCGTGCGATGCGGATCGCCCGGCGCAAGGCGGTGCAGATGCAGACGGCCCTGCTGGACTGAGCCCCGCGCGGCGGCTCGGCACCGGCGAGGCGGCTATTCGAGTGACGTGTCGCCGAGGGACTCCAGCAGGTCGCGCAGCGTGTCCGCCAGTTGGCCGCGCTCGCGTGGGCCCAGTGCGGCCAGCAGGAGTGCCTCGTTCTCGGTGTGCGGGCCGACCAGTTTCTCGATCGTCTCCCAGCCCCGCTCGGTGAGGCGTACGCGCACCGAGCGGCGGTCCGCCTCGTCCGGCACGCGTTCGACGAGTCCCCGCTTCGCCATCCGGTCGATGCGGTTGGTGATCGCGCCGGAGGTGATCATCGCCGCCCGGTTGAGGGCACCGGCCGTCAGCTCGTACGGAGGGCCCGACCGGCGCAGAGTGGCCAGGACGTCGAACTCCCACCGCTCCAGCCCATGCTCGGCGAAGAACTCCTTCAGCCGGGTGTCCAGCAACCGTGACAGGCGGGAGATCCGTCCGACGATCCCCATCGGCCACGCGTCGACGTCGGGACGTTCCCGCCGCCACTGGGCGAGCACCAGGTCCACCGCGTCGCTCATGTGATCCTCTCAGCATTAAAAATCTTAACGTTCATCTACTTGACGTTGAAGCTCTTACGGGTCCACAGTTATCTCAACGTTGAGATTATCAATGCGGAGGGATCGACATGACACCTTCACGCCTGCCGAACGTGCGAGATCTCGCCCTGACCGGGCTCACCCCGCTCGCCTGGGGCTCGACCTACGCGGTCACCACGGAGCTCCTGCCACCCGGCCGGCCGATGTTCACCGCGCTGATGAGAGCACTCCCGGCCGGGCTGGTCCTGCTGGCCCTCACCCGGACCCTTCCGCACGGCCGGTGGATCTGGCGGGCGGCGGTCCTGGGCGTGCTGAACATCGGTGCCTTCTTCCCCCTGCTGTTCCTGGCGGCGTACCGGCTGCCGGGCGGCGTCGCGGCCGTACTGGGCTCGGTCGGACCGCTCTTCGCCCTGGTCTTCGCGGCGATGCTGCTCGCCGAGCGGCCGACCGCCCGCCGCCTGCTCGCCGGGCTCGCCGGAGTGCTGGGAGTGAGCCTGGTCGTGCTGCGCTCCGGCGCGCGGCTCGACACCGTCGGCGTGATCGCGGGACTGGCCGGGGCCGCGGCGATGTCGGCCGGCACCGTACTCACCAAGCGCTGGGGACGCCCCGCGGGCGTCGGCGCGCTCACCCTCACCGGCTGGCAGCTCACCGCCGGCGGGCTCCTGCTGGTCCCCGTCAGCCTGCTCGCCGAGGGCGCGCCGCCCGCCCTCGACGGCCGCGCGGTGACCGGCTACGTCTACCTCGGCGTCGTCGGCACGGCGATCGGGTACTGGCTGTGGTTCCGCGGCGTGTCCCGGCTGCCCGCCACCTCGGTCGCTTTCCTCACCCTGCTCAGCCCCCTGTCCGCCGCCGTGATCGGCTGGGCCGCGCTCGGCCAGGCGCTGAGCCCGCTCCAGGTGCTCGGCATGGTGATCGCCTTCGGCGGCACGCTGCTCGGTCAGATGCGTGGTACACGCCCCCGCCCTGCCCCCGAACCCGCGCCGGTGCCCGCCGCGGCCCGCGCCTGCTGAGAGGAAGAGAGGACATGCGCATCACCGTGTTCGGAGCGGCCGGAGGCGTCGGAAGCCGCGTGGTGGCCGAGGCACTGGCACGCGGGCATGAGGTCACCGCCGTCGTACGCCGCGCCGGTCACCGGCACGACGGCGCCCAGGTCCGTACGGGCGACGCCGCGGACGCCGGGGAGGTCGCCCGGCTGAGCTCCGGCCAGGACGTCGTCATCGCGGCCACCCGTCCGGCGCCCGGCCGGGAGCATGAGCTCGCGGCGACCGCCAAGGCTCTCCTGACCGGCGTGGCCCGTACGGACCCGGCGGCCCGGCTGCTGATCGTCGGTGGCGCCGCGACCCTGACCGTGCCGGGTACCGGCGGCACCGTCGTCGACGCCCCGGACTTCCCCGCCGACCTGCGGCCCATCGCGCGAGCATGCGCCGAGCAACTCACGGTCTGCCGCGCCGCGGACCCCGACGTGGACTGGGTCTATCTGAGCCCGCCCGCGCTGCTCGATCCGGGCGAGCGCACCGGCACCTACCGAACGGGCACCGACACGCTGCTCGTCGACGGCTCGGGAAGGTCGGCGATCTCCATGGAGGACCTCGCGGTCGCGCTGCTGGACGAGGCGGAGCGCCCGGCCCACCACCGCACGAGGTTCACCGTCGCCTGGTGAGACGACGACCGCGCAGGCGGGAGCCGATCCAGGTTCTTCTCAGCCGGATTCACACGAGACCACGGGGAGGATCGCCCATACACATTTTTCCGAGGCCGCCATGCGGCATCCCCACATCTCCGAGAGGGCCACGATCAAATGCATTCCACGTCCGTGTTCGCCTTCGAGGTCGATCGGCAGGACTGCGGGGGGACTCGGGGATGAGTCCCACACCTCAAGGCGGACCGCTCCGCCGTTCCAGTCGACCGCGACGACGTAGTCCGGGCTCGGCGCGTGGATCAGGGCATTGGTGAACATCTCACCGATGAGCTGGACTCCGTCGTCGACCTGGCCGGACCGCCCCCACAGGCGCAACCTGGAGGCGACGAAGTCGCGCGCTATACCGGCCGACGCGAGGAATGGCGGCAGGCGCCGCTCCTGACGCATTGCGTCGTTCACATCTCGTTCCCGCGAACCGAGTCGCGGTGTATTGCAGGGACACATATCGGCCTCCCGACCCTCCGGCTTTCCCCATACAGACTGGCCTGAACGAACTACGATCGGGACGGTTCGGAACGGCATCAAAGCAAGGCCACGGCGATGCGCGGTTCACTGAACCGTTAGTGAAATAGCCACAAGAGGGAAACCATGGTCAAACCCCCCAGTCCGACACTTCTCACACTTGGCCGAATCATCCGGTTCTGCCGGGACGCGGCCGGCATCAGGCAGGCCGACCTGGCCAAGACGCTCGGCTATTCGGTGGGATGGCTGAGCAACGTGGAAACCGGGCAGCTCCGGGCCCGGCGCGACCAGGTGGTCGCCATTGAAAGAGCGTTAGGCCTGGCGGAATCCACACTCACCGACGTCTATGACGATCTCCCCCACGACCATCCGGTGAAGCGGTTCGAAAGGTACGAGGAGAGGGAGCGTCAGGCCGCGAGAATCCTCGACTACGAGGCCCTGGCCGTACCCGGCCTGCTCCAAACGGAGGAAACGACCCGCGCTCTGCTGATGGCGGGCCGACCGGCCGACCCCCCGGACGCCATCGAGAACCTCGTGGCACGACGCATGGCCCGCCAGGAGGTCCTGAGGCGGGCCGCTCCACCGCCCCTGTGGGTCATACTCGACGAGACGGTGATCCGGCGCCCGGTCGGGGGCCCGAAGGTCCACTCCGCCCAGCTCGACCACCTGCTCGACATGGCCGACCGACCAGCGATCTCGATCCAGCTGATACCACTCGCGACCGGTGCGCACGCGGGCCTCGTCAGCACTTTCTATATTTTCAGCTTCGAGAACGCACCGAGCATCGCGTACAGTGAAGATCCGGCGGCGGGACATATTCACGAACGACCCGAGCTGGTGCGGATATTTTTAGACACCTATCACGCGCTTCAAACGTCGGCACTTCCCTCCGTGGCATCGCTATCGATTATCAAGGAGGTGAGGGACGAAATATGAGCATCGAGAATGCCGAATGGCGCAAGTCCAGCCGTTCAGGCGGCAACGGTGGCGCGTGCATCGAGGTCACCGTCATTCAGGCCGACTGACCCCCCAGACAGCGAAAGCCTCTGATCAGTCCGATCAGAGGCTTTCACCGGTGGGGCCGCGGCCATTACGCGCAACGCACCGGGCCGACACGCCCGACGCGTGCTTTCGCCGAAGGGCGGCTCAGAAGATGGCGAGCGGGTTGACCGGCACGCCGCTCGCGGCGCCGAGCCGCGGAGGCGCGGCGACGAACAGGAAGGTGGCGCGCCCCTCCTCAGCGCAGACAGCCGCCAGCTCCGCAGGATCGGCGACGTCGATCAGGGGCATGCCGAGGCGGGCGAGGGCCACGCGGTGCAGCGGGCCGGGGACGCGAGGGTCGACGGGCGGCCGCCCGTCGCCGATGTCGCCGGCGTAGACCGCCACGTCGTGCCGGTGCATCCAGGCGACCGCGTCGAGGGTCAGCCCCGGAATGCGCCGGTCCC
>NZ_JBHLZP010000339.1:0-9087 GCF_042429965.1 Actinoallomurus acaciae | reverse complement strand
CCCGGCAGGTGGTGCTGCTCGGCGCGGGCTATGACAGCCGCGCCTACTGGCTGCCGGCCGCGCGCCGGGCGACCGTCTTCGAGGTCGACCATCCCGCGACCCAGGAGCGCAAACGCCGCCTGGTCGAGCGGGCAGTGCCGGCCGGCGAGCGCGCGCACGTCCGCTTCGTGCCGGCCGACCTGAAGGAGGCGGACCTCGCGTCACTCCTGCGGGCCGCCGGCGTGCGTCGCGAGCGCACGGCCGTGGTGTGGGAGGGCGTGACGAACTACCTCGACGAGCGCTCGGTCGACGCCACGTTCACCGCGCTCGCCGAGGTGACGGCGCCCGGGAGCCGCGTCATCTTCACGTACATGGACCGCCGGGCGCTCGACGGGTCGGACACGTTCACCGGCATCGCCGAATGGGCCACCTCGGTCGACGCCGCCGGCGAGCCGTTCACCTTCGGCCTCCTGCCGGACGAACTGCCCGCCCACCTGTCCGGACGGGGACTGAACCTGGTCCTCGACCGTTCGGCCCGGGAGGCGGCGGCGGACTACCTCACGCCGCTCGGCCGAGCCGAACCGGCGGCGCCGTTCTACCACGTCGCCGAGGCGGAGGTGGCCTAGGTGTACCGCCCAGGCTGGTTGGTTGGGGTTGTGCGGCGACACGGTGTGAAGGTGGGCGATTGGTGAAGGCCTGCGGTTGTGGAGTGGAGCTGTCTGGGAAGCGCTCCATCGACCGGGAGGCCTTCGTGTCCCGCGCTAAGGCTGGTGGGTGTCTTCGGCTGGCGCGTTTGATCGTCGATGATGGATGGTCCATTGCCCGGGCGGCTGAGCGGTATGAGGTGTCGTGGCCGACCGCCAGGCGCTGGGCCGGGCGTTACCGTGGGTATGGCGCCGCCGGGATGTCCGATCGGTCGTCGCGGCCGCATCACAGCTCGGCCCGGGTGCCACAGTCGGTGGTGCGCGTGTATGTGCGGTTGAGGCAGCGGCTGGGCCCGGTACAGATCGCGGGATGTTCGGGCGTGCCGGGCTGGACGGTGCACGCTGCGCTGCGGCGGTGCGGCCTCCCGGCCTGGCTCCACTTCTACAATCACCACCGACCCCACACCGCAACCGACGGCAAACCACCCGTCACCCGCTTGACCAACCTCCCCGGGCAGTACACCTAGTGCGTGTTTCGAGGCCCCCCTCCGGGGTGCTTCCCGCCGTCCGGGGTGCTTCCCGCCGTCCGGGGTGCTTCCCGCCGTCCCAGACACTCCCCGCCCTCCCAGGGGGCGCCGACCCCACTTCCATTGTCAAGCCCCCCACACGCCAAAGGAAGGCCGCATGCACGGCTGTGGAAAACCCGCGACCCGACCGCTTCGAGACAGGTCCTAGTGCCGAAGGTCGGTGAAGAGCACCTGCGGGCGCGCCGGGAGGAGATCCTCGGCGCCGCCGCGCGGTGCTTCGCCCGGGCCGGTTTCCACCGGACGACGATCCAGGACATCGCCGCGGAGTCCGGGCTGAGTCCCGGTCTGGTCTACCGCTACTTCGCGGACAAGGAGGCCATGATCACCGCGATCGCCGCCCGGTGGCACGAGAGCCAGGCCGGGCTGCTGCGTACCGGTGACGCCGGAACGACGGAGGACCTCGTGCCCGGCTATCTCGGATTGCTGCGCTCCCTGGCCGCCCCCGCGGAGCGCGAGCGGGTACGGCTGGGTGTGCAGATCTGGGCCGAGGCCCTGCGCGCGCCGGAGGTCGAAGCGGTGGCCCGCGCGGGGGTGGACGCGCCGCGCGAGGTCGTCGCCCGCCTGGTGCGCGCCGCGCAGGACCGCGGCGAACTGCCCGCCGGGCTGCCGCCCGACGGCCTCGCCCGGGTGTTCATCGCGATCTACCAGGGGCTGGCTCTGCAGACCGCCTGGGACGCCGGGCTGGACAATGACGCGTACGTCCGCGCGGTCGAGGGTCTCGTGTCGTTGCTCACCTCGTGAGACGGCGGCGAACGGCATCCACTAAGGTTATCTGAGTAACTCAGGAAACATGTGAGGAGCCTTCATCGTGGCCAAGCTGGAGATCATCGTCGCGAGCACCCGTCCCGGGCGGGTCGGCCTGCCCATCGGGCAGTGGATCGAGAAGGAGGCGGTGGCGCACGGCGGCTTCTCCGAGGTCGAACTGGTCGACCTCGCCGAGGTGAACCTCCCGTTCATGGACGAGCCCAACCACCCGCGGCTCCGCCGGTACACGCACCAGCACACGCTCGACTGGAGCGCGAAGGTCGCCGAGGCGGACGCGTTCGCCTTCGTCATGCCCGAGTACAACAGCGGCATCAACGCGCCGCTGAAGAACGCCCTCGACTACCTGAACCACGAGTGGCACTACAAGCCGGTCGGCATGGTCAGCTACGGTGGCGTCTCGGCGGGCGTCCGCGCCGTCCAGATGACCAAGCAGGTGGTGGCGACGCTGCGAATGACCCCGATCTTCGAGGCCGTCGCCATCCCCTTCGTCACGCAGTTCTTCGACGAGGAGGAGAACCTCGTGCCGAACGACATCATGATCGCGTCGGCCAAGGCGATGTTCGAGGAACTGGCCCGGGTGGCCGAGGCGCTGCGCCCGCTGCGTGAGACCGCCGAGGCGAGGTGAGAGAGGGGCCATGGCCGAGGTTCACCGGGTCTGCCGGCGTTACCACGCCGCGATCGAGCTGATCGGCGCCCGCTGGAGCGGGGCGATCATCCGCGTCCTGTTCACCGGGCAGCACCGGTACGGCCAGATCAAGGCGGCGGTGCCGGGCCTCAGCGACACGATGCTGGCCGAGCGCCTGCGCAGCCTGGAGGCCGACGGCCTGATCGAGCGGCGCGTGATCCCGTCCTCGCCGGTCCAGGTCGAGTACCACCTGACGGACAAGGGCCGTGACCTGGAACCCGCACTGGAGGCGCTGATCTCCTGGGCGCACCGGTGGATCCCGCTGCCGGACGACGAGCACGCCCCGGCCGGAGGGCCGCCGCTCAGCGGTTCCGGCGTGACGCCGGACCGCTGACGAGACGCGGCTCCACCCGGCCGGCGCCGGTGAGCCGCGTGGACCGGCCCGCGAACACCGTCGCCTGGACGAGGACGACCACGGACAGGACGCCGACGACCACGTCGTACGGCGCGGCGGGCACGCCGGAGTGGACCATCGACAGGTGGCCGAGGAGTAACAGGCCACCGCGCCCCGCTCGGCGAGGTCGTTGCCGGCGACCGAGAAGAAGCCGGCGACGACGGCCGGCACGCGGGCCGGGAGCAGGCGGTCCTCGCCGTGCCCGGACAGGGCCGGTCCGGTCGCGGCGAACAGCCCGAGCAGCATGATGACCGCCGGGCGGGCGACGAGCACGAGCAGGCGCACGCGGCGGATCATTCGTTGCTCCCGAAGCCGTTCATGATCAATACGAGGGCGGTGATCACCGCGAGGATGACGAGGCCGTAGATGAGCGCAGCGGTGATCATGGCGGCGGCCAGGGCGGCGAGGCCGAGCAGGACGGTGCGGGGCCACGACCGCCGGCGCGATGGCGGAAGAGTTCCGGGAGGGCCCATGGACAGGAGCATCCGCCGCCGCGCCGCCGGGCGCCTGAGCACGATGACCCGACCGCGCCTGAGTGTTTCTCCCTACTCGATGCCCTCTTCCAGGGCGTAGCGGACGAGCTGGGCCTTGTTGCGCAGTTGCAGCTTCGTCAGGGTGTTGCGCACGTGGTTCTGCACCGTACGGGGCGACAGGACGAGCCGTTCGGCGATCTCCGGGTACGTCAGGCCCTTGGCGACCAGCCGCAGCACCTCGGTCTCCCGCGCCGTCAGCCGGGGCACGTCCGGCGCCGGACCGGCCGCGAGCCTGCGGTACTCCCCGAGCACCAGGCCCGCCAGCCCGGGTGTGAAGACCGCCTCTCCGGCGGCCGTCGCGCGCACCGCCGCGACGAGCTCTTCCAGCCGCGCGGACTTCACCAGGTAGCCGGTCGCGCCCGCGGTCACGGCGTCCAGGACGTCCCGACGCTCGCCGCTCGCCGACAGGACGAGCACCCGGAGCGACGGCCCCCGCAGCCGCGCGATGAGCTCCGCGCCGGAAAGGCCGGGAAGGTTCAGGTCGAGCAGGACGACCTGCGGGCGTGTCGCGGCGGCCACCCGCAGCGCCTGCGCTCCGTCGCCCGCCGTGCCCACCACGGCGAAACCCGCCTCGGTGAGGTCCCGCGCGACGCCGTCGCGCCACATCGGGTGGTCGTCGACCACGAGCACGCGGACGGGCCCGTCCCCGTCCGGCTCGCGTTCATCGCGTGGCACGAAGCTCCACCTCGGTCCCCTGACCCGGCGACGACGTGACGTGGGCCGTACCGCCGACGTCGCGCATCCGGCCCACGATCGACTGTGCCACGCCGAGGCGTCCCTCTTCCACCGCCCGCGCGAGCCGGTCCGCCGCGAACCCGGGGCCGTCGTCGCGGACGCTCACCGTCACCACGTCGCCCTCGTCCTCGACGAGCACCCAGGCCGAGGCGTCCGTACCGGCGTGGCGGCGCACGTTGTCCAGCGCCGCCCCCGCCGCCGCGGCGAGCGCGTCCGCGAGGGTGAGCGCCCCGGCCATGGCCAGGCTGGAGCCGTCGCCGAACAACGAGACCGACGCCGCGGCGTCGCCCAGGAGCGTGATCCTCCCGGCCGACCAGGGGCTCAGGACCACCTGGCTCACGGAGTCGAAGTACAGGTCCTCGGCGGCCCGTGCCCGGTCGAGCAGTTCCGGCACGCGCCAGCCGCCGTCCGCGAACGCCTCGGTCAGCATCCTCTTGTGCCGTTCGGTGTCACGGTGGTCCAGGTCCGGCACGGCGGGAGCGCGGTAGGCGAAGAACGCCAGCGGCCCGGCGGGGGAGGGGTGGATGGCGGCGAGCCGTCCGGGCGCGTTGTGCAGGACGACCTCGTGCGGGTGCTCGATCGGCCCGTCGAACGGCGTCGTCGCGACGTAGAGGCCCAGGTGGCGCACGAAGGCGGACTCCGGCCCGAACGCCAGCCGCCGCACGCCCGAGTGCAGCCCGTCGGCCCCGACCACGAGGTCGAACCGCCGGGGAGCGCCGTGTTCGAAGGTGACGTCGACGCCGCCCGCGTCCTGCTCGAGCGAGGCGATCGCGTCGCCGAACACGAACTCCGCGTGGTCCCTCGCCGCCTCGTACAGCACCGACGCGAGGGTGCCGCGCGGCAGTTCGACCGTGCCGGCCCCGCCCTGCACCGCCCACATCCCGACCCCGCCGAGGCGCCGGGCCGCGGCGTCGACGAAGCGCATGCCCGTCACCCCGGTGGCGGCGGCGCGCAGGCGCGGCATGACGCCCATCTGTTCGGCCACCCGCACGGCCGGGCCGCGCACGTCCACCGGGCTGCCGCTGGACCGTGTCCCGTGTGCGTGCTCGACGACGGTCGGCCGGAACCCGCGCCGGCCCAGAAAGTACGCCAGCGTGGGCCCGGCGATGCCGGCGCCCGATATCAGCACGGTCTGCTCGGTCATGACATTCTCCTCGGCTTCGAAGGTGTCGTGACTATATGACTAATTTCGAAATCTGGTCAACTGGCGCCGCGTGTCGATCGGGTGCCGAGAGAAAACCGCGTGCGGCCCGGCGGCGTCCGGTGTGACGATCTCGGCATGGACGCATCGTGTTTCCCCGACGAGTTGGCGTACGCGGGTTCGGAGCATCTCGACCCCGCCTTCGTGGCCGGATACGACAGGAAGGCCGGATACGAGGCAGGTGTTCTGACGGACGTCGAGGAGGACCTCGCCGAGCTCGCCGGGCTCGACGGCACTCTGGTCGACCTCGGCGCCGGCACCGGACGGCTGGCGGTCGCCGCCGCGCCGCGGTTCCGCCGCGTGGTCGCGGTCGACGTCTCGCCCGCGATGCAGGAGGTCCTGCGCGACCGGACGGCCGGGCTCCCCAACATCGAGTGCGTGCGCGCGGGCTTCCTGTCCTATGAGCACACCGGAGCGCCGGCCGACGCGGTGTGCAGCCGTAACGCGCTGCACCAGCTTCCGGACTTTTGGAAGGCGCTCGCCCTGGAGCGCGTCGCGCGGACCCTGCGGCCCGGCGGCGTCCTGCGGCTGCGCGACCTGATCTTCGACTTCCGCCCGGAGGAGGCCGACGAGGTCATCACGCGCTGGCTCGACGGCGCGGCGGCCGATCCCGCGCGGGGATACACCCGCGAGGACTTCGCCGAGCACCTCCGGGCCGAGTACAGCACCTTCCGCTGGCTGCTGGAGCCGATACTGGAGGCCGCCGGATTCGAGATCGTACGGGCCGGCTTCCGCGGCCGGATCTACGGCGCGTACACCTGCGTGAAACGGTGACGACGCGGGGAACACCCCGCCCGAGTCGCGGTGTTGCACTTCTTGCGCGACACTAGGCCTTCAACCCCTTCCCGGTTCCCCTTGCAGGAGGTCATCCATGCCGACGCTCGATGCGGCGGCCGAGAGCACGAGCCGGCGCACCTCTGTGAACGGTGAGCCGTGCGTGCTGCTGAAGCTGGGCGAGCTCGTCCTCAAGGGCAGAAACCGCGACCTGTTCGAGCGGCGGCTCCAGAACAACATCCGCACCGCGGTCAAGAGTCTCGGCATCAAGATCCAGATCTGGCAGCGCGAGGGCGTCATCGTCGTCCGCACCGAGAGCGGCGAGCTCGCCGACGTCGACGCGGTCGCGCGGCGCTTGACCGACGTGATGGGCATCGTGTGGGTGCACCGCGCGTGGCGGGTGGACAAGGACCCCGACGCCACCGTGCGCGCGGCGCTCGACCTCGTCGGCCAGCACCCGGCGCTCGCGCGCAAGGGCGCGTTCGCGATCCGGTCCCGGCGCCGTGACAAGCGCTTCCCGATGACCTCCTCGGAGCTGAACATCCTGCTCGGCTCGAAGGTCCAGGAGCAGTACGACCTGCCGGTCGACCTGAAGCACCCCGACATCGCGGTGTTCGTCGAGGTCGACCAGCGCGAGGTGTTCGTCTTCACCGACGGCATGCCGGGCGCGGGCGGCCTGCCGGTCGGCATGAGCGGCCGGGCGCTCGTCCTCATGTCGGGCGGCATCGACTCGCCCGTGGCCGCGTACCGCATGATGCGCCGCGGCCTGCGCGTCGACTTCCTCCACTTCTCCGGCATGCCCTTCACCGGCCCCGAGTCGATCTACAAGGCGTACGCCCTGGTCCGCGAGCTGGACCGGTTCCAGGGCGGCTCGCGACTGTTCGTCGTGCCGTTCGGCAAGGCGCAGCAGCAGATCAAGACCTCCGGCGCCGACCGGCTGCAGATCGTGGCGCAGCGGCGGCTGATGCTGAAGACCGGTGAGATCGTCGCGCACAACCTCGGCGGGGCGGCGCTCGTGACCGGCGACTCCCTCGGCCAGGTGAGCAGCCAGACGCTCCAGAACATCACCGCGCTCGACGACGCGGTGGAGCTGCCGATCCTGCGCCCGCTCATCGGCATGGACAAGGTCGAGATCATGGATGAGGCCCGCCGCATCCACACGCTCGCGATCTCCGAGCTGCCGGACGAGGACTGCTGCACGGTCCTGACCCCGCGTCGCGCCGAGACCCGCGCAAAGATCGACGACCTTCGCCAGATCGAGAAGCGCCTCGACGCCGGTGAGATGGCCGAGCAACTGGCCACCTCACTCCAGGAGCACCGCCCGTCGTACGGCGAGCCGACCGCCTGACCCGTACCGATGCCCGTCCCTTGACGGGCATCGGTACGGGGCGCACCGCGCGAGGGTGCTGGGCGAGACCCTCGGCCACGGCATGACCGTCCCGGCTCCGGCTAACGGCGTGCCGGGAGCGTGAGGACGAGCAGGCTGAGCACGAGCAGGGCCAGACCGCCGACGGCGACCGGCCCGAGATGCTCACCCAGGACGGCCAGCCCGAGCACGGCCGCGACGGCGGGCTCGGCCAGGGTGAGCGTCGTCGCCGTGGCGACCGGCGTCGTGCGCAGCCCGCGGCCGTACAGGACGTAGCCGACGCCCGTGGTGACCAGGCCGAGGTAGAGCGCGGCCGGGCCGCCGCGCGCGGTGAAGAGCCAGCCGGCACCGTCGAACAGGAGCACGGGCAGCAGCAGGATCCCGGCGCCGCCGAACAGGACGCCGGTCACCGCCCGGTCCTCCTCCCCGCGCGTGATCAGCGCCGACGCCACGGTGGCGTACGCGGCGTACCCGAACCCCGACAGCAGGGCGAGGGCGATCCCGACCGGCTCGACCCCGGCGGACCGGCCGCCGACGGTCAGCGCCGTGCATCCGGCCACCGCGCCGACGGTGGACATCAGCCAGCGGCGGCTCGGCCGGCCCATCCGCAGGGCCAGGGTGAGCAGCCCGGCGAACACCGGCCCGCTGCCGATCGTGACGACCGTGCCGGTGGCGACGCCCGTACGGGCGACGGAGCTGAAGAACGCCACCTGGTAGACCGAGGCGAGCACGGCTCCGAGGAAGAGGATCAACCAGGTGCGGCGACCGGCGGCGATCAGCGGCCGCAGGCCGCCGGAGCGGAGGGCGAGGACGAAGAGAAAGGCCCCGCCGATGATCAGCCGGGCGGCGCCCACGACGACCGGTCCGGCGTGCGTGAAGCTGCGAACGGTGCCGGTGGTGCCCCAGAGGGACGCGGCGAGGACGATGTCGCCCGCGCCGCCGAACCGGCGTACGGGCGTGGTCGAACTGAGGGACGTACTGGTCACGAGAGAGACTCCAGGCTCGAACCGGATGATGAACACCGGATCCGGGGACGCGCCTGAACACGTTCACGACCACGCCGGGCGGTGTGCCGGACGTGGGGAAGGGGCGGCCCCGGTCAGAGCCGGGGCGGTCCGAGCTGAGCGGTGAAGTACGCCATGACCGGAAATCCTAGCCCGGCCCACGACGAAGCGAACGCCTCACGTCTCCGTGGGCGCGTTCGTGCCGGCGGGCCGGGGAGTGCTCAGCCCGTCCAGGACGATCCTCAGGTTGCGGTTCCACTGCCCGTCCTCGGCGCGCAGGCCGATCGTGCGCGGGCCGGTCGCGACGCCGGCGAGGAGGAACGGCACGTCCGTCCAGGGCAGGTCCGCACGCATGCCGCCGCCGGCCTGGGCCCGCTCGACCAGGCGGCGGAGGCGGTCGCGGACCTCGGCGACGGCGCG
>NZ_JBHLZP010000338.1:381-9469 GCF_042429965.1 Actinoallomurus acaciae | reverse complement strand
GTGCTCGGCGACCGTCTCCAGCAGCCGGTCGCGCCACTCGATCGCCGGGCTCAGCCCGGCGGGGCGCGGGGCGACCTCCACGGCGATCGGCCGCAGACGGCCGTCCAGCCCGGCCGTCGCGTGGATCTCGGCGAGCAGCTCGCCCGAGCCGGCGCCCACGTCGACGAGGTCGAACCGCGCGGGCCCGCCCAACGCGTCGTCGACCTCGGTGACCAGCCGTGCCATCGCGTGGGCGAAGCGACGTGAGGCGTGCACCGAGGTGCGGAAGTGGGCCGCCGGCCGTTCGCCCCGTGTGTAGAAGCCCTCCGCCCCGTACAGCGCGTGCTCCATCGCCGTCCGCCATCCGACCTGACTCACTGGAAGGTCCGGAGAGGTTCCGGTCTCCCAGGGGCGACCTGGCGTATCCGGGGCAGCCCCGGGCACGAAGCGTTCATAACCGTCTTTCCGTTCCTTTCTGTCGTTCCCCGTTGCTGATCTGGTGGCGCCTGCCAGACCTTCGAACATGCGAACGAGCCACAGGTGCGAGCCGTCCGACCGAGCTGGAACGCGACCCGGACCTGGCGTTCTCAACCGAGGTATCCAGCGTGCCACTCCAGCAGACGCTCCGGCATCGGCACGCGGCGTTCGTGAACTTTTCCGCCGGGCGTGCCCGCTACCCCCGATTCAAATCCCGGCGGCGCAGTCCTTGCCTCCGGGGGTGGTCCTGACCGTCTCGCGTGCTCCCCGAGTCGTACGCGGGCTCCGACCCGGGACCGACGCGTGCCGAATCGGACGATGATTACGCTTGGCCGATGGTCCCCCGACTGTTCGCCTGGCTGAGACGGCACCAACAGCTCGTCGACACCCTGTTCATGCTGCCGATCGGCGCGCTCGCGGTGATCATTCGGGGCCGGTGGATCGCGACCACGTCGGACGGCCTCCCCCAGCAGACCCCGTATCTCCTCAACGTCGCGCTGGCCGTCGCGCTGTGCCTGCCGCTGATCTGGCGGCGCCGGTGGCCGCGTGCGGTGTTCGCCGTGATCGCCGCGGTGGCCTTCATCCAGTGGCTCATGGGCGTCAACATCGCCGTCTTCGACCTCGCGCTGCTCGTCGCGATGTACACCGTCGCGGCGCAGTGCGCCTTCCGGTGGGCGCTGGCCGTCCTGCTGGTCAACGAGCTGGGCCTGGTCCTGCTGATCTGGAGACTGATCCACCAGTCCACTCCTCAGGGCACGTGGCGTCAACTGAGCCCCGACTCCATCGGCCTGGGGGCGATCTGGCTGTGCGGCCTGTACATCAGCACGCGGCGCAAGTACACCCTCAGCCTCGAGGAGCGCGCACGCCGGCTCGAACGCGAACGCGACGCGCAGGCCGAGGTGGCCGCCGCGGCCGAGCGCGCCCGGATCGCCCGTGAGATGCACGACGTCATCGCGCACAGCATCAGCGTGATGGTGATCCAGGCCGATGGCGCCTCGTACGCGATCGACACCGACCCGGCGCGCGCCAAGCGGGCGATGCAGGCGGTCGGTGCCACGGGACGGTCGGCGCTCACCGAGATGCGCCGGATGCTGGGCGTCCTTCGCGAGGGCGACGGCAAGGCCGCCCTCGCGCCGCAGCCCGGCGTCGACGCGCTCCCGGACCTGGTGGAACAGATCCGTTCCACCGGGCTGCCGGTCGAGCTGGCGATCGGCGGGGCGCAGGTCCCGCTGCCCGGCGGCATGGAACTGGCCATCTTCCGGATCGCGCAGGAGGCCCTCACCAACGTCATGAAACACGCCGGCCCCTCGGCCACCGCGCGGGTCGAACTGCACTACGGTGACGGAGCGGTCGAACTACGCATCCGCGACGACGGACGCGGCGCGACGTTCTCGGACGGACGCGGCCACGGCCTGGTGAGCATGCGTGAACGGGTCGCGGTGTACGGAGGAGAGGTGACCGCCGCGCCGGCGCGGAGCGGCGGCTTCGAGGTCATCGCGCGGATGCCGGTGCGCGAGGCCCCGGCGAAACAGGAGGTCGGTGCGCCGTGAGTGCGCGGAGCGAGCGAACCGGTGAGCACGCTTCCCCGGCGAAGGAGGACGCGTGATCAGGGTGCTGCTGGTCGATGACCAGGAGCTGGTCCGCACCGGGTTCCGGATGGTGCTCGACGCCCAGCCCGAGATCGAGGTCGCGGGCGAGGCGTCCGACGGGCTGCAGGCGCTGGAGGTGCTGCGCGCGACCTCGGCGGACGTGGTGCTGATGGACGTGCGCATGCCGCGCATGGACGGCATCGAGGCGACCCGGCAGATCTGCTCGCGCCCCGGCAGCCCCAAGGTGATCATTTTGACCACGTTCGACCTGGACGAGTACGCCTTCTCGGCGCTCAAGGCGGGCGCGGCCGGATTCCTGCTCAAGGACGCCGGGCCCGAGCAGCTCATCGAGGCGATCCGCGCGGTCAGCTCCGGCGACGCCGTGGTCGCGCCGAGCACCACGCGCCGGCTCATCGACCGGTTCGTGGAGCAGATCCCCGACGAAGACGGCGCCGGCGACGCGGCCCTGGAGTCGCTCACGGCGCGTGAGACCGAGGTCCTCAAGCTCGTCGCACGCGGCATGTCGAACGGCGAGATCGCCGGGACGCTGTACGTCTCGGAGGCGACCGTGAAGACGCATGTCGGGCGCATTCTCAACAAACTGGGCCTGCGGGACCGGGTGCAGGCCGTGGTCTTCGCATACGAGACGGGCCTCATCAAAAGTGGCCAGAATAGTCACGAAGCGTAACGATTGCATCACGCGACCGGCCGTTCCATTGCCATTGGCTGAGAGTCCCTGGATAACTACCGTACGTATCGGCCACGTCACGCGTGGTCGCGAATCTCCATGTACGGGAGGATTCACGTGCTCAAGAAGCTCACCGCGGCCGGCGTGGTCGCGGCCGCCATGTCCGGCGCCCTCGTGCTGGCCTCACCGGCCAACGCCGACGTCAACACCAGCGGAGACGGCGGCATCCTGTCCGGCAACCAGGTCATCGTGCCCATCTCCATCCCGGTGAACGTCTGCGGCAACGCCGTCGCGGTCATCGGGGGCGCAAGCGCGGGATGCCGCGGCGGGGCATCGGTCGGATACGGGCTGCACCACCACCGCCGCTTCACCCCCTGGGACTCCTGACCACCACACGCGAAGACCCCCGCGCGGACGACCGCGCGGGGGTCTTCGTACTCCTCAGGTCGCACCTCGGATCAACGCGCGGACCGACATGACGATGGCCGCGAGGGCGATGGCAGCGGGCCCGGCCGTCCCTAGCTTTGATCACGTTCCGCCCATGACCGGGCGGGGCGAGGGAACCGAAGACGCGCCCCGTGGTCGCTCCCCCGACGGAGGAGGGCCCATGACCGAGGAGTCACCCGTGATCAGCACCGCCGTCAATGCCCCACCGGCCGTCGTCGCCACCGATGTGACCAAGGTGTACGGCTCCGGGGACGCCGCCGTCCACGCCCTGCGCGGGGTCCGGGTGGCGTTCGCCCGCGGGGCCTTCACCGCGATCATGGGACCGTCGGGCTCCGGCAAGTCCACCCTCATGCACTGCCTGGCCGGCCTGGACACGGTCGACCACGGCTCGGTGACGCTCGGGGACGTGGAGATCACCGGGCTGTCCGACCGGCAGCTCACCCGGCTCCGCCGGGACCGGATCGGGTTCGTCTTCCAGTCCTTCAACCTCGTGCCGACGCTGACGGCCGAGCAGAACATGCTGCTGCCGCTCGAACTCGCCGGCCGCAAGCCGGACCGGGCCTGGATGGACCACATCGTCGCCACGGTCGGCCTGCGCGACCGTCTCTCGCACCGGCCGAGCGAGCTGTCCGGCGGTCAGCAGCAGCGGGTCGCCTGCGCCCGTGCCCTCCTGCACCGTCCCGAGGTCATCTTCGCCGACGAGCCGACCGGCAACCTCGACTCCCGCTCCGGCACCGAGGTGCTCGGGTTCCTGCGCTCGTCCGTGCGCGAGATGGGCCAGACGATCGTCATGGTCACCCACGACCCGGTGGCGGCCTCCTTCGCCGACCGCGTGGTCTTCCTGCGCGACGGGATGATCAGGTCCGAGCTGGCCCGGCCGACGCCGGACACGGTGCTGGACGCGCTGAAGCGGCTGGAGGTCTGACCGTGCTGAAGACGACTCTGGCCGGGCTCCGCGCCCACCTGGT
The DNA here is from genome assembly GCF_042429965.1 of Actinoallomurus acaciae. Classification (NCBI taxonomy): domain Bacteria; kingdom Bacillati; phylum Actinomycetota; class Actinomycetes; order Streptosporangiales; family Thermomonosporaceae; genus Actinoallomurus; species Actinoallomurus acaciae. The sequence continues at coordinate 5,321 of NZ_JBHLZP010000338.1, read as the reverse complement.
ACGCCTGATCCTCACCGCGCTGGCCATCACTCTCGGGGTCGGGTTCGTGTCCGGCACGTTCGTGCTCACCGACACGATGCGGGCCGGCTTCGACCAGCAGTTCACCGTCTCCGCCGACAAGGTCTCGGTCGCGGTCCGGCCCAAGGGGGGCGACGACACCGTGCCGGCCGCGCTGCTCTCCCGGATCCGGGGAGTGCCCGGGGTCCAGGACGCCCAGGGCCTCGTCCGCGGCACCGCCCCGCTCGTCGGCAAGGACGGCAAGGTGTTCGGCGACAGCGGCACGGCGGGCGTGTCCGTCTCCACCGGCGCTCTGCAGCGCTACCAGATCAGGTCCGGCCGTCCCCCGGCCGGTCCCGGAGCGGTCGTGCTGGACACCAGGACCGCGCAGCGCAACGGCTACAAGGTCGGCGACACCGTCTCCGTGCTCGACCGGCAGGGCAGGCCGCGTTCGTTCACCGTCTCCGGACTGGTGGACTTCGGCGTCGACCAGGAGGTCGGCTACCGCGGCGCGGTGGGCTTCACGGCCGCGACCGCCGCGGCGATGACCGGCGAGCACGACTACACCGAGATCGACGTCAAGGCCGCGCCGGGCACGAGCGACGCTGCGCTGCGCGACGCGGTCGCGCGGGCGGCCGGCGGATCGTACGACGTGCTCACCAGCGCGCAGCTCGCCGACCGGCTGTCCAAGTCCTCCGGCCTGTCGACCGGCGACCTGACGGCGTTCTTCCTGGCGTTCGCCATCGTGGCGCTGTTCGTCGCGGCGCTGGTCATCTACAACACGTTCAACATCCTGATCGCCCAGCGGACGCGGGAGATGGCGCTGCTGCGCTGCGTCGGCGCGACGCGGGCCCAGGTGTTCCGCGGGGTCCTCGCCGAGGCGGCGATCGTCGGCCTCGTCGCCTCCGCGCTCGGCGTGCTCACCGGCGTGGGGCTGGGCGCCGGTGGCGCCACGCTGTTCGGCTCCGTCGACAACAGCTCGTCCGCGCCGGTGACCGTGTCGGTCACACCGGTCGTCGTCGGTCTCGTGGTCGGCCTGGCCATCACGCTCGTCTCGGCCCTGCTGCCGGCCCGGGCCGCCACCCGCGTACCGCCGGTGGCCGCACTGCGCACCCAGGCGGAGGGCCCGGTCAAGGGCCGCGCGGGCATCGTCCGCATGGTCCTCGGCTCGCTGATCACCCTCGCCGGACTCGGGGTCGTCGCCCTGGCGCTGCTGTCCAAGGCGGGCGAGGGCCCGTTCCTGATGGTCCTGGCCGGCTCGATGGTGATCTTCCTCGGCGTGATCGTGCTCAGCCCGTTCATCGTCGGCCGGCTCAGCGGCGTGGTCGGCTGGCTGCCCGCGCGGCTGCTGGGCGTGCCGGGCCGCCTCGCACGGGAGAACGCCGGGCGCAACCCCAAGCGCGCCGCGATCACCACCATCGCCCTGACCGTCGGCGTCACGCTGATGACCACGTTCTCCGTCGCGCTGGCCTCCTCGCAGGCGACCACGACCGCCCAGCTCGCCGAGCAGTTCCCCGTCGACTACCAGCTCACCACGGCGGGCGACCGGCTCATCCCCCGGCGGGCGGCCGCGACTCTGCGCACGAAACCGCAGCTGGGCGACGTCATCGAGGTACGGAACGTGGACGACGCGCGGGTCGACGGCCGGGACGCCGGCGTGGGCACGGTCTCCGGTCACGCGCTCGGCCGTTCGATCAAGCCCAAGCTCGTCGCGGGCTCGATCACCGACCTGGCCCCGGGCAGCGTCGCGCTGCACGAGGACACGGCCAAGACCATCGGCGTGGGCATGGGCCGGCAGGTGACGCTGACGCGCGGTGCGCAGCGGCTCCCGCTGCGCGTCGTGGCGATCTTCTCCGGCCAGACCCCGATACCGGACACCACGATCAACGAGTCCGACTTCGACCGCACCTTCGGCGCCCGGGACGACTCGGCGATCTACGTCATGGCCAAGAAGGGCGTGTCCACGGACGTGTCCCGCCAGGTGATCAACGACGCGACCAAGGCGTACCCGATGGTGAAGGTGGGCAGCCTCGCCGATGTGAAGGCCGAGTTCACCAAGGCCTTCAACCAGCTCTTCCTGCTGGTGGGCGCCCTGCTGGGGCTGGCGATCATCATCTCGCTGATCGGCATCGCCAACACGCTGACGCTGTCCGTGTTCGAGCGCACCCGTGAGTCGGCGCTGCTGCGGGCGCTCGGGCTGGCCCGAAGCGGGCTGCGGTGGATGCTGTCGCTCGAAGCGGTGATCATGGCCGTGATCGGCGCGCTGCTCGGCGTCGTCCTCGGTGCCGGGTTCGGCTGGGCCGCCATCAGCGCCGTGGCCGACGGGGCCGTCCTCGGCTTCCCGGTCCTCCGGGTGGTCGCGTTCGTTCTCGTCGCGGGCCTGGCGGGTCTGATCGCCGCTCTCGTCCCCAGCCGCCGGGCGGCCAGGGCGTCGATCGTCGCGTCGCTCGCCGGCGACTGAGGGGATCGCCGGGACGCACGAGAGGCCCTTCACCGTACGGTGAAGGGCCTCTCGTGGCCTCAGGGCAGGTAGTACATCGGGTTCGGCAGCTTGAAGGTCCGGCCGGCGTAGCCGCCGTTCAGGTCGCTGTACTGGTCGCCGAAGTCGGCGGTGATGTCGTAGCCGAGCGACTCGATGTGCTTGCGCGTACCGGACTTGTACTCGGTCGTGGTGCACGTGTAGGTCGGTGCCGAGCACGGCAGGTAGGACGTCGGCGCCTTGGTGTTCAGGTAGAGGTGGGCGGTGTCGGCGGGCGACCTGTACCCGACGGCGGCCAGGTTGCGGACGCTGGCGGCCCGTTGCGTCTCGGGCCGGCCGGTGATCCAGAACACCGTGACGCCGTGGTCGGCGGCCCAGTTGACCAGGGCCGGCATGCCGAAGACGGCGTCCATGTTCTTGTTCTGGATGTACGCGTCGTTGGAGGCGGGCGTGTAGTTGAAGCCGACCTCCAGCTCGTAGTTGTAGGTGAGGAGCGAGGTGTCGTCGACGTCCAGCACGATGGCCGGCTTCCTGCCCGGCCGGGGATGCCGTACGGCCTGCCTCAGGTAGGCCCCGGCCTTGGCCTCGATGCCGGCGACCTGCCTGGCGTAGCTGCTGTCGGCCGAGGCGTGGTGCTCGCCGGAGGCGTCCGTCGTGTCGCCGTAGTACGCCTTGATCTCGTTGACGACGTTCGTGAGGTTGGGGATCTCCTTGTCGCTCCTCGGCACGGATCCGTCGGCGCCCGCCGTGCTCACCCCGTAGAGGGCGGTGGCGGCGACGGCGGTGGCGACGGCGGTCAGAGCGTGGGTGCGGACGGATCGGCGAAAACGGGCCATGAGCGGTTCCTTCGTTCTTTCGTGGGTCCCACTTACTTACGGGGGAGGCGGGCGGTGAGGAAGTACAGGCGTGTCGTCTGCTCGGGGTTCTCGTTGTCGTCGCTGACCAGCAGCAGGCGCAGCCGGCCGTCGAGGGTGCGGCCGGTCACGGTGATGCCCTCGATGTTGTCCAGCAGCGGGTTGGGCTGCGGCTGCCCGGCCGTGGCGCCGAGGGACGGGCAGTCGGCGATGTCGGCGAGCAGGGTCGTGTGGACCAGCCGGACGCGGGACCGGTCGGTCACGGTCTCGACGGCGCCGACGTCGGAGGCGTGCCGAAGATCGGCGAGGTAGACGCGAACCGTGTTGCCGACGCCGGAGGTGTAGCCACGTTCGAGCACCAGCAGCCGGCCGTCGCCTGCGGCGGAGATGTCGGAGATGTCCAGCCCCGCGTCGGCGCTGACGGCGTACTGGGCGGCGACGCGGAAGTCGTCCGAGCCGCCTGCGCGGCGCCAGGTCTGCAACCGGCGTATGTCACCGCCGTCGCCGGCGAGGGCCCCCTCCATGGAGGCGACGAGGGTGTGGCCGTCGGGCTGCAGGGCCATGCCCTCGAAGGTCAGGTTCGGCCCGGCGCGACCGGCGGGCGCGACCTGGAGGGAGGCCGGCACCGGCAGGCGGCCGATGAGCTCGCCGTTCCGGGAGTAACGACGGATCGAGGGCTCGACCTCGGACGTCACCAGACGGGTCCCGTCCCGATCGACGGCCACCGCCTCCGAGTCCAGCGGCCGTCCGCGCTCGTCGGCGAGCGGCTGCACCGAGACCGGCTTCTCGGTCTGCGAGTCCAGGGTGAACAGGTACGACTCGTCGGACACGGCGACGAGACGCCCCTTGCCGTCGGGTGAGAGGCCCGAAAGCTCCCCGACGGGGACGCCATCGAAGGTGGTCTTGTCCAGCGAGTCCGAGAAGCCGCTGATGTTCACCCAGGGGGAGCAGGCGGTGCCGGTGCGGGCCTCGGCCGATGGGGCGGTCCAGGGCAGGAGGGAGGCCGTCAGCAGGACGGATGCGGCGGCTGCACGGAAACCCATGGGCGGGGCACCTCTCATATCAGACCAGCGGAAACAATAGTGATCAACTTGGCGCATACGCATGATCTGGTTGGTTTCAGGCAGGTAACACCTTTCCCGGCCGCGCCTCGCTCCGCGGCCGTGCCGGGCGTGCTCCGGAAGAAAGCCGTGCGTACGCGCACGAGGAGCACCACGTCGGCGTGGGTAGGCTGTGGCCGGACCGTCCGGTACCCGTGAAGGACTGGAACGCACGAATGACCTCTTCTGACCAGCGCCCGGGGCGCCTCGCCGTGGGCGTTGTCGGTGCCGGCCGCGTCGGGTCGGCACTGGGCCGGGCGCTCGATCTGGCCGGCCACGCCGTGGTGGCGGCGTCCGGGGTCTCCGACGCCTCCCGCGAGCGTGTCCGCGAACGGCTGCCCGGGGTTCCGCTGCTGCCGGTGCCCGAGGTGGTGGCCGCCGCCGACCTGGTCCTGTTCACCGTGCCCGACGACGCGCTGCCCGCCCTGGTCGAGGGGCTGGTGGGCACCGATGTGCCCGTACGCGGCAAGCTGCTCGTCCACACCAGCGGCCCGTACGGCATCAGCCATG
>NZ_JBHLZP010000338.1:0-349 GCF_042429965.1 Actinoallomurus acaciae | reverse complement strand
CGCGCTGCACCCGGTGATGACGTTCACCGGGCGGCCCGACGACGTCGACCGCCTCGCCGGGATCTCCTTCGGCGTCACCGCGCCCGAGCCGCTGCGGCCCGTCGCCGAGGCGCTCGTGGTCGAGATGGGCGGCGAGCCGGTGTGGATCCCCGAGGACCGGCGCACGCTCTACCACGCGGCGCTGGCCGGCGGCGCCAACCACCTGGTCACGCTCGTCGTCGAGTCGATGGACCTGCTCGGCCGCGCCGGCGTGGAGAACCCGAGCCGCATGCTCGGCCCGCTGCTCGGCGCCGCCCTCGACAACGCCCTGCGGCTCGGCGTCCGCGGCCTGACCGGGCCGGTCGCCCGC
>NZ_JBHLZP010000337.1:0-13969 GCF_042429965.1 Actinoallomurus acaciae | reverse complement strand
CGCGGCGGCGGTCGCACGCTGCGCCACGACCTCGGCCACGGCGACCTCATCGTCATGGGCGGCAGCTGCCAGCGCACTTGGGAGCACGCCGTGCCCAAGACCGCCCGCCCGGCCGGGCCGCGGATCAGCATCCAGTTCCGCCCGCGCGGCGTCCGCTGACGGCGCGCGGGCGTACTCCCCGAAGGCCGCGAGACCCGACGCGCGACGGCCCCCGCGGGGGGACGGCCGGAGATTGCCGGATCCGGCCAATTTCCACCGCCCGTTCCGGCCCTTTCGTGCTCCTGAGCTGGGCATAACGGCGACCCGTCGATTCCACCGACACGGTCGGGACACTTTTCCACCTTTTCTAATACACGTTCGCAAGATATCTACTACCTACTAGCGGGTATTCACGTCGCCCCCGGGAAGGAGGAGCACCCGCCGATCCCCCCGCGGTTCCCTGCCGCCGCGACCGTCAGCGTGAGCGCATCGCCCGCGGGAGTGCACGACAGACCTCAGGTCTCCCCCCTCCTTGGAGGATCACGTGGCACTACGCAAGCGCTCATCCCAGACGGCGCGTAAGTCGCGTTTCGCCGCCCTGTCCGTGGCGGCCCTGCTGTGCGGCGCGCTCGTGGCGACCGCCCAGCCCGCCGGCGCCTCCGCCGACCCGATCACCCATCCCGAACGTGACTGGCTCGGCTCGCAGGTGGCCAAGCACGAACCGGGCTCCGGCCGTACGATCATCCGGCCGAACGTCGTCCAGACGCCCGGCCTCGACGTGAGCGGCTGGCAGGGCAACGTCAACTGGGCCTCGGTGGCGGCCAACGGCGCGCGGTTCGCCTACGTCAAGGCGACGGAGTCGACCACCTACACCAACCCGTACTTCTCCCAGCAGTACACCGGCGCGTACAACGCGGGCATCGTGCACGGCGCCTACCACTTCGCCACGCCCGACACCTCGTCCGGCGCCGCCCAGGCCGACTACTTCGTCGCGCACGGAGGCGGCTGGTCCAAGGACGGCAAGACCTTCCCCGGCATGCTCGACATGGAGTGGAACCCCTACGGCGCCACCTGCTACGGCCTGTCCGCCGCCGGGATGGTGAACTGGATCCTCTCCTTCAGCAACGAGTACCACGCGAAGACCAGCCGCTGGCCGGTCATCTACACCGCGACCAGTTGGTGGAGCCAGTGCACCGGAAACACCGGCGACTTCTCCTCCACCAACCCGCTGATGCTCGCCAACTACAACGGTTCGCCCGGGCCGATGCCCTACAACTGGGGCTTCCAGACCATCTGGCAGTACGCCGACTCCGGCGTCTTCCCCGGCGACCAGGACTACTTCAACGGCGACTACTCGCGTGTCCAGGCCCTCGCGAACGGCTGACCGCCGAACCGTCTCGCCGGGCGTGTCCTGTGGGCACGCCCGGCCGGGCACGTCCTCCCCCCTGACCTCCGGCGCGAGCCGGAGCCCCCGCACCGCCGCCCCGGCGGCACCACACAGGAAGAGAGGCAGCGCACCCTCCGGCCGCGGCCGGAGCCGATGCGCGGACACCAGATGAACGAACACTCGATCACCCGGCGCAACGCCCTGCTCGCCGGCGCCGGCGCCGCCTTCGCGACGGTCGGCCTGGCCGGGACCGCGCGGGCCGCCGGGCGGAGCATCGTACGGCCCGCCGCCCTGACGCCCGAGCAGCAGGCCGGACAGCGGGTCATCTACTCCTACTCGGGCACGACCGTCCCGCAGTCGCTGCTGGACGCGATCTCGGGCGGTCAGGCCGCGGGCGTGATCTTCTTCGGCGACAACATCACGAGCCTCGACCAGATCGCCTCGGTGTGCGATCAGCTGAACGAGGCCAACGCCGCCAGCCCGGTCGGCGCGCCGCTGCTGCTGATGACCGACCAGGAGGGCGGCCAGGTGCGCCGGCTGCCCGGCGGGCCGACGATGTCGGAGAAGCAGATCGGCCAGTCGTCCGACCCGGTCTCGGCGGCGACCAGCGCCGGCGATGAGGCCGGCGCGCTCCTCGCGAGCGTCGGCATGAACGTCAACCTCGCTCCGGTGCTCGACGTGTACCGCACGGCCGGTGACTTCGAGGACCAGTACGGCCGCTCGTACAGCAAGGACCCGGCCGTCTGCGGCCGGCTCGGCAGCGCGTTCATCACCGCGCAGCAGCAGCACAACGTGGCGGCGGCCGCCAAGCACTTCCCGGGCCTGGGATCGGCCACGAAGAGCCAGAACACCGACTCCGAGCCCGTCACCCTCACCGCCTCCGCGTCCACACTGCGCTCGGTCGACGAGGCGCCGTACACGCCGGCGATCAGCGCGGGCGTCAAGCTCGTCATGCTGTCCTGGGCGATCTACCCGGCCCTCGACCCGAACTACCCGGCCGGGCTGTCGTCGACCATCGTCCAGAACGAGCTGCGCGGACGCCTCGGGTACACGGGCGTCACCATCACCGACTCGCTCACCGCCGGCGCCCTGACCGACTTCGGTACGACGGCACAGCGCTCGGTCGCCGCCGCCAAGGCGGGCATGGACCTGCTGCTCGTGTGCGGGGAGGATCCGGCGTACGGCCAGAGCGCGGTCACCGGCCTGGCCGGCGCGCTGCGGTCCGGCACGCTCAGCCAGAGCACCTTCGACGCCGCGCGCACCCGCGTCACCAACCTGCGCAACAGCCTGGCCTGACGGCGTGGCCGGGGGCCCGCGGGCCCCCGGCTATTCGCCGGTCGTGCCGTCGACGATCTCGCGGGCGACGTCGAGGTGGCCGGCGTGGCGGGCGTACTCCTGGAGAAGGTGGAACAGGATCCGCGCCAGCGGCGGCGCCTGCCCCGGCTCGGTGAACCGGCCGCCGAGGCGCGCGACATCGGTCAGCGCAGCCCCCGCCGCCAGCGCGCGCGACCGGCGCACCTCCTCGTCGTAGGCGGCCAGGATCTCGGCCGCCGGGGCGTTCGCGGCGAACTCCTCCGCGTCGCCGCCCGCCGGCCACGGCACGACGTCCTCGGCGGCGAACCCCCAGCGCATCCAGCGGCGTTCGACCCAGCCGAGGTGCTGGACCAGGCCCAGCGGCGACCATCCCATCGGCGCGACCGGCGAGCGCAGCTCTTCCTCGGACAGGCCGTCGAGCTTGCGCCGTACGGTCTCGCGGTACCAGTCGAGGTAACCGAGCAGCAGCACGCGTGGGTCGGCGACCTTCATGCCGGGCCCGTCGAGCGGGGCCGTCACCCACTCCGGCCGCATCACCGCTCACCCGGCGTGCGGGCGGGGGACTCCCCGGCCGGGAACAGGATCGGGCTGAGCAGATGGCGGGTGCGGCCCGGGGACGGTGTGTTGCCCATCCGGGGCGCGATCACCTCGCGCAGTTCGACGATCATCTGGGCGCGTTCCTCCTCGCTGAGCCAGATCGCGTGCTGCCGGTAGCCCACGAGGTCGGCGACGGGGTCGGCGTCGACGCGATCGAGGTAGGCGTTGTACTCCGCGAGCAGCGTGGCCATGGCCACGGCGAACACCCGGCGATGGTCCTCCACCGACACGGACGCGGCCGTCTCGGCGTCGACGGTCGCCCGCGCCCGGTGCAGCCGGTAACGGCGTTCGACCGCGCCGCGCGTCCGGTGCTCGTCCGCGACCTCGAGCAGCCCACCGTCGGCGAGCAGGCCGACGTGCCGGTAGACCGTCGCCTTGGAGACGTCGGGCAGCAGGTCGCACAGCTGTGACGTCGTCAGCGTCCGGCCGCCGGACATCGCGTGCACGACCCGCAGCCGTACCGGATGCAGCAGCAGCTCCACGGCCTCCATGGGCTTATGATCTCACGTCTGATACCTTTCTCAAACATGAGAACAGATCAGCCCGCGTCACCGGAGAGCCGGACCACGCCACCGAGAGGCCGCCGGTACACCGCCGACGGGCGGCGGCTGATGCTGCACCGTTCCGGTACCGGCGGACCGGCCGTGGTGCTCCTGCCGGGATCGGGCCTGGTCGGCCTGGACTACCTCAACCTGCACGACCGCATCGCCGAGCAGACCACCAGCGTGCTGTACGACCGGGCGGGCACCGGCTGGAGCGAGCCGGCCGCGCTGCCCCGCACCGCCGCCGAGGTCACCGGCGAGCTGCGCGACCTCCTCGACGCCGCCGGAGTGCCCGAGCCGTACCTGCTCGCCGGGCACTCGCTCGGCGGGGCGTACGCGCGTCACTTCGCCCAGCGCTTCCCGGACGCGGTGGCCGGGCTGCTCCTGCTGGACCCCTTCCACGAGGACATGGTCACCCGCGCGCCCCGGCAGGTGCTCGACCTGCTGGCCCAGATGAAGAGCCGGGAACTGCCCGAGCCGTCACGGGAACAGCTCGACGCCTCCCGGGGGCAGATCCTCGCGTTCTTCCAGGCATGGCCGGACGACGTCCGTGGCCCGCTCGCCGAGCACCACCTCAGCGCGTGGCGGACGGCCTGGCAGGAGGACGGCAACCTCTACGACGAGGTGTCCGCCGAGCTCCGGAACGCACCGGCCCTCCCCGACGTGCCGACGATCGTGCTCAGCGCGATGGGACACGACGCCGTCCAGGCCCACCTGTGGCCGCAGGACCTGCTCCGGGAGATCAACGACGGCAAGCGCGCCCTGCACGCGGAACTGGCCGCCTCGGTCCCGCGCGGCGAGCACCGCGTCCTCGACGACGCCGGCCACGGCTGGCTCCACGAGGAACGCCCCGACGCCGTGCTCGGGGCGGTCACCGACCTGCTCGACCGAACGCGGCGCCAAGCACACCGCCGACCGGCGCCTACGTGAGGTCGTCGACCGGGCGAACGTCGCTTGACGCGGCACTAGGGCCTGTCTCGAAGTCCCGCCCTCTGGGACACTCCCCGCCCTCTGGGACACTCCCCGCCCTCCCAGGGGGTACCGACACTTCCATTGTCAAGCCACCCCACACACCAAAGGAAGACCACACGCACGGCTGTGGAAAACCCACGACCCAACCACTTCGAGACAGGCCCTAGCTCAGGGTCGAGACGAAGCGCTCCGCGTCCGCCGCGGACATTCCGGTCTCCGTCCGGACGAGCGAGACCGCGCCCGTGAAGTCGCCGGCGTTGCGCATGTCCCGTGCCCGGTCGGCGATGCTGCCGTGGCCGCCCGGAGCGTACGACATGGGCTCGGGCAGCGGACCGCTCTTGAGCGCGTCGACGATCCGCTTGGCGTCGACGAGGCCCAGGCCCGTGGCCTGCCGGACCTCCTTGACCGCCAGGACCGGCTTGTTCTCTCCCAGCAGCGCCCGCACCCGTGCCTGCATCTCGGCCGGCAGCGCCATGGGCGGGAACTCACGAGGTGCCGTCTGCCGGCTCAGTCCCCGGGCAAGGCCCGTGAGGATCGCGAGGACCGCGACGAGCACGACGAGAACGGCCAGCAGCTCCAATGCAGTCATGGCCGGATTCTGCCAGACAGAGGCCTCGCGCGAGAGCCGTGCTCAGGCCGGGCCGGTCCGTGCGGGCGCCGTCCAGCTGTCGAGCAGCCGGATCGCCTCCGCGGTCGGTGAGTTCGGTTCGACGTTGTAGACGCAGAGCGTCTGCTCGATGTCGCCCGCGGGCTGGAACGACTCATAGGAGAAGACGAGCTCGCCGGCCAGAGGGTGGCGGTAGCGCTTGGTGCCGTGCGTGCGCCGGAGCACCCGATGGTCGTGCCACCAGGTGGTGAACTCCGGCGAGCGCAGGGTGAGCTCGCCGATGAGGTCGGCGAGCCGGCGGTCCTCGGGGTGGCGGCCGGCCTCCAGGCGCAGCATCGCGACGGTCTCGGCGGAGAGCCGTTCCCAGTCGACCACGCGTTCTCGCGCGGCGGGGTCCAGGAGGTAGAAGCGGGCGAGGTTCCGCTGGGGGACGGGCAGGGCGTCGAAGTCGGTGAGGATCGCCCGGGCGAGCCGGTTGGCGGCGAGGACGTCGGTCCGCCGGCCGAGGACGAAGGCCGGTACGTGGTCGAGGGTCTGGAGCGTCAGGTGCAGGCCGGGGCGGACGCGCTGCGGGGCACCCGAGGCGCCGCGGCGCGCCGGAGCCGGGCGGGAGCACAGGTCGGTGAGGTGCTCGCGTTCGGCCTCGTCCAGTTCGAGGGCGCGGGCCAGGGCGTTCAGGACCTCGGGGGAGGGGTTGGCGGCCCGGCCCTGCTCCAGCCGCGTGTAGTACTCGGTGCTGATGCCGGCCAGCCGGGCGACCTCGTCTCTGCGGAGCCCGGGCACGCGCCGCGGACGGGTGTCGGCGGGCAGCCCTGCCCGGTCCGGGGTGATCCGGGCCCGGCGCGAGCGCAGAAAGCCGGCGATCTCCGAGGTGCGGTCCATATCCCCAGTGTGGCCGGAACCCGCGGGTGACCGGCCGGCGGAGGGTGGCCCTGCGGGTACCTGTTCCGGCGCTGCCTGCCTGGTCAGGGTCTGCTGCGCGCCGTGACGACGCCTCCGGGGGTGGTGGGGTTGAGGAGTGCGGAGAACGGGCGGCACCGAACCGTGACGGCCGCTCCGCGAACACGACTTCTCCCGGAGGTGGAGCACATGTCGAAGGAGTCCACACCCCTGTCCGGCCGGGTGGCGGTGGTCACGGGCGCGTCCAGCGGTATCGGCGAGGCGTCCGCGGAAAGGCTGGCGACGCTCGGCGCGAAGGTCGCCGTGCTCGCGCGCCGGGCCGGGCGGCTCGACGACCTGGTCGCCAGGATCGGTGCGCGCGGTGGCACCGCGCTGGCGGTGGCGGCCGACGTGACCGACGCGGAGGCGGTACGCGCGGCGGCCGAACGGGTGGAGGCGGAGCTCGGCGCCGCCGACCTGCTGTTGAACAACGCCGGAGTGATGCTGCCCGCGCCGATCGAGGAGCTGCGCACCGACCAGTGGCAGCGCCAGATCGACCTGAACATCACCGGGTTGATGAACGTCATCGGGGCGTTCGTCCCGCAACTGGTCGCGTCCGCGGCCCGCCGGGGAGTGGCCGACCTGATCAACACGTCGTCGGTCGCGGCCCGGAACATCTTTCCCGCCTTCGCCGTCTACTCCGGGACCAAGGCCTATGTCACACAGCTGTCCCGGCACCTGCGGGTCGAGCTGGGGCCGAAGAACGTCCGGGTCGCGGCGATCGAGCCGGGCATCGTCGGCACCGAACTGCAGAGCCACGTGACCGACGCGGGCGCCCTGGAGTGGCTCGACGGTTCCAGGGAGACGATGGAGTGGCTCGCCCCACAGGACGTCGCCCAGACCGTCGGCTTCCTCGCCGCCCTGCCGCCGAGAGCGAACCTCCAGCAGGTCACCATCATGCCCACCGGCCAGACGGCCTGACCTCGCCACTCCGGCCTCGGACCACCGGTCAGGCGGGCCGAGCCTCCGCGAGGAGGGCGCAACGGCGGCGCCAGGTCGCGACGGCCTCCCGGTGAAACGTGACAGGAGCGCCCCCGTACGGGGACGCTCCTGCCACGGTCGGCCATGGGTCAGTCGCGCCAGACCTTGCGGCGCTTCTCATCCAGCGGCTCGGTCGAGGCCCAGATGCGACGCCAGTGCGCCACCTGCTCGCCGGGCCTGTCGTTCTTGCCCGCCTTCGGCTGCTCCGCCGCGGGCTCCTCGGCCTGCTTCAGCGCACCCGGCCGGACCGGGCGGGCGCCGCCCGGGATCTCCAGCCGGTCGTCCGCCGCCGCGCGCAGCGCGCCGTACCAGCCCACGTCCTCCTCGGCCGCGAGCTGGCTGACCGCCTTGGCCATCCGCACCCGGAAGGTGCGAACGTCCTCGCCCTCCTCCGGCGTGATCGGGCGGCCGTAGCGTACGCTCACCCGCGGCTTGCCCGGCTGCGGCCAGTTGCGGCCCCGCGGCATCGCGGCGTACGAGCCGCGCAGCGCGATCGGCACGCACGGGATGCCCTTCGTCACGCACAGCGCCGCGGCGCCGAGCTTGAAGGGGTTCATCCAGCCGTCCTCCGAGCGTGTGCCCTCGGGGTAGAGCAGCAGGCTCCAGCCCTGGTCCACCAGGTCGAGGGCGAGGCTGCGCAGCCGCCGCGAACCGTAGCGCTCGACCGGGAACGCGTTGAAGAAGATCGCGGTCAGGGTCGCGCGCCAGCGGACGTCGAAGAAGTAGTCCGACGCCGCGCCCACCGCGACCCGGTCGGCGAACGGCTCCGGCAGCGAGCCGAGGATCAGCGGAGTGTCGAGGTGGCTGGAGTGGTTGGCCACGAAGACCACCGGGCCGCGCACCCCGTCGAGGTACTCGGTGCCCTCGACCATCGGCTTCGTCTGGGTCCACACGACCGGCTTGAGCAGCGTGCGCCGCAGGCCCGCGCGTGCCCGCACGGCCACGCGCGTACGGGCCCAGGTCGTGGGGAACTCCCGCTCCTCATGCTCCCGCTCGTGCGGCTGGGCCGACTTCGGCACGGTCGAACGGCCGCGCCAGTCGCGCCCATGCCGCAGCAGCTTGACCTCCCGCCGGATGCTCATCGAACGTCCGCCAGGGTCAGCGGCGGGGCGTGCTGATAGGTGATCGAGGGGCTGGAGCCGACCGTGTCCTTGGCCATCTCCAGGGCGTCCGCGAGGGTCGTCGCGGACCGGAAGCCCATGCGCGCGGTGGTCTTCCGGTTGCCGCCCACGAAGATCACGTCACCGAGGTGCTCCAGCGCGTGGGCGCCCCAGTACCACATGTAGAACGGGTGCACGCCGTGGTAGGCGTAGCTGTTCCGGTAGAGCTGGATGTACCACGGGTCGGTGGCGAACTGCTCCTCGTACTTGGTCTCCAGCAGCACCGGGTCGGTGCTCTCGGTGAGGATCTCCTCGAAGAAGTCGATGTAGCTCGGGTGGTGCACCGGGTGGAACTCGTTCGGCACCGGGTGGTAGAAGATCGCCACGCCGCCCTGCCGGACGATCGGCTTGTTCTTGTACAGGTTGAAGAAGTAGCCGAGCCCGAGCGACATCACCAGGATCGGGTTCATCACGGAGTTGACGTTGTACGGGCAGATGTAGGGAAGCCCGTAGATCCCGACGTCGGACTGGCCGTTGACCTCGGTGAGCTGCTGGCGGTGCACGTTGCCCAGCGTGATCGGGTGCACCTCGGACTGCAGGCCCGCGTGGACGCCCGTCACCCCGTACGGCGCGGCGGTCGACTGCCAGATGCGCCGCCGGGTCTTGGCCGGCAGCAGCTCGTTGGCCCGCTTCACCGCGACGTAGGACGCCTGGTCGCGGACGTTCCACTCCCACTCGCGCTTGTTGAGGAAGCCCATCGAGGAGGGGAACGTCTCGTTGTTGAGCGTCGTCTCGATCGTGAAGACCTTGACGTGCTCGTCGATCAGGCCCTTCATCCGCTCGTACGAGTGGTGCATCGCGGAGTTCGGCGGGTCGTTGAAGGAGTTCGAGTGCCGCAGCGTGTGCACGTTGTGGTGGTGCTTGAGGCTCTTGTAGCTCGCCAGCCCGACCGACACCGACTTGGCGCCGCCGCTCATCGCCGTCAGCGTGATGTTCACGTAGACGATCAGGTCGCTCTCCGCGGCCCGGCGGTTGATCTCGACGTCCTCGCCGTGCCGGGTCTTGCCCATGTGCAGGAGGTTGTCGTGGTCCTCCGCGTCATGGTTCTTCAGGTGCTCGGGGAAGAACGCCTGGAAGACACGGTCGCCGACGGTGCGCCGCAGCTCGGCCGGGGTCATCCGGCGGTGCAGGGCGTTGCCCGCGATCAGCTCGACGTCGTCCACGCCCTTGGCCGCGGCCATCTCCAGCACCTGCTCGATGATGCGCTGCCGGACGTCCGGCGTCTGCATCGGCGGCAACGGCAGCGACAGGTCATCGAAGACGATGGTCAGCCGCATCCCGGGCGTGAGGAGCTCGGGCAGCGGGTCGGTGCCGTGCGGGTTGAGCAGCGCGTGCCTGATGGCGGCGTCGACGTTCCGGATCCCGGGCAGGGAGTCCGGCGGGTAGATGACCTTCGCGCCGAGCGGCAGCCGCTCCAGCCGGAAGCCCTCACCCTGGTGCATGAGCAGCGGTGGTGTCCGCTCATCCACGTCGAGTACGAAGCCTGGTCTGCTCACTCTCAACCTCTCTAACGGGCTAACGGGCCGGATCGAAGGCGACTTTGACGGTGCCGAGACGCCCCGCGTCCGCCGCGTGGGTCAGCGCCTCGCGCCAGCGTGCGAGCGGGTACGTCGTGCCCACGTACCCGTCGAGGGAGGCGGACTCGGCGAGCCGGATGGCGTCGGCGAAGTCCGCTCCGTCGGCGCCGGAGGCGTACGCCCCGACCAGCTGCAGCTCGCGGTACCACAGCGGCGTCAGGTCGACGTTGCCAGACGGCATGCCGGACACGACGACGGTACCCCCGGCCTGGACCAGCCGGAGCGCGGTGTCGAGACCGCCGGCGCCGCCGGTGCACTCGAAGGCCAGGTCGACGCCGCCGAGGAGGAAGTCCTCGCCGCGCTCGGGCGAGTGCATCCGCGCGGTCGTGACGCGCCGCAGCGCGCGGACGGCCTTGCCGGGCTCGATGATGGCGGTGGCGCCGAGCGCCTTGGCCTTCTCCCGCTGGTGACCGTGCTTGGCGACGACGTAGATCGCGCCGACGTCGGTGAGCTGGCGCAGCGCGAGCAGCGTCAGCAGGCCGACGGTGCCGGCGCCGATGATGACGGCGGTGGACCCGGAGGCGACCTTCACGCGGCGCACCGAGTGCACGGCGCAGGCGAGCGGCTCGGCCAGGACCGCGCGATCGTTCGGGAGCGAGTCGGGCACGACGTGCAGCTGCCGGGCGTGCGCGACGAACTGCCGGCTCCAGCCGCCGCCGGTGTCGGCGCAGAACCCGGTCTGCAGCCCGGCGGAGATCCGGCCCGCGGTGATGTGGTCGCAGCGGCTCTGCTGGCCCGAGGCGCACCAGCGGCACTCGGTGGTGCCGCGCGCGGAGCACGAGAGCACCGGGTCGATCACCACCCGGGAGCCCTTCGGCACGCCGGGCACGTCGTCCTGCGTCTCGCCGACGATCTCGTGACCGGGGACGAACGGCATCGAGGTCATTGGCGACAGGTACGGCGAGGAACGCCCGGTCAGCAGCCCGAGGTCGGAGCCGCAGATGCCGGACAACAGCGGCGTCACGCGCGTCCAGCCCTCGCCGGGCAGCTCGGGCGCCTGCCGGTTGACCAGGCGCATCGGCGACACGTTGCCGGCGATCATGCCGCTCATCTTGCCGCCGGCGCGGGTCGCCGTGAGCCCGCGCGCCGCCAGGAAGCGGGCCGGGGAGCGGTGGTACTCCAGCGCGAGGATCATCGGGCGCTCACCGTCCCGTTGATGGTGTCCATGAGCACGTCTCCGCGTCCACGGGTATGGGCGCCCCATTCGTAGATGCGCCAGTGCTTGCGTTTGGCGTGGCGGTACAGCGAGGGGTCCGGGTTGACCGCGCCCGGGTTGCCGACCGCCTCCAGGAGCGGCCGGTCGGAGTAGCTGTCCGCGTAGGCGTAGGAGCCGTCGAGGTCGATGCCGGTGTCGGCGGCGTGCCGGCGCAGCCAGGCGGCGCGGGCCTCGTCCACGAGCGGCGGTGAGTCGAGGTAGCCGGTGAGCACGCCGTCGCGGGTGTGCATCCGGCTGGCCACGACCTCGTCGAACAGGTCGGCGAGCGGGCGTACGAACACGTCGACCGTGCCGGTGATCAAGATGGTCTTGTGCCCGGCGGCACGGTGCGCGCGGATCCGGCGTACGGCCTCGGGCATGACCCGCTGCAGCAGCGCGTCGCCGAGCGTGTCGTCGACGAGGTCGCGCAGCTCGGCCATGTCGGCGCCCTCGTAGCGGCGCAGGAACGCGCGGACGAAGTCGCCCCGGTCGCGGCGCTCGGCCCGCAGGTAGCGGGGGAGCGAGCGGGCCAGGTCGGCCAGCTCGCCGCTCCACTGCGACCGCGGCAGCGACGACAGCCGGGCCCACAGGTAGGACTCGATGAGGTTGGAGGCGACGATCGTGCCCTCGAGGTCGAACACGGCCGCGATGTCGGTGCGCTCGGGCAGCGCGGGCGCGACCGTACGGCGGCTGCCGCCGCGGCCGCGCGAGAAGCCGCGCATCAGCTCGGTCACGCTGGGGGAGTGCACCTCCTGCAGGTAGTGCCCCCAGTCGATGACCGACGGGTCGAACCCGAACTCCTCCACCAGCTCCGGCGGGATCGTGCGGTGCAGCGCGTGCGTGCGGCTGTCGTCGTAGATGACCTCGGCCTGGGTGTAGGCCTGGTAGAGGTCGGCGTAGCGGCGCAGGAAGTCGAGGTTGGTCTGCTGCCGGTGCACCGCGGTCATCCACTCGCGGGTCTTGCCCGAGGCGGGCAGCCGCAGCAGCGCGCGCTCGGCCATCGCGGTGGCGCGTTCGCTGCCGCTGAGCATCATCTCGACCTGCCGGCTGCCGGGGAACCGCCACTGCGGCACCCGGATGTGACCGCGCTCACCGGCCGGCATCGGGTGCTTGCGGAAGTAGTCGCGGACGTTCTCGTACAGGCCGCGGAAGGACAGCGGGTTGCGCGAACCGGACCCGACGTGGAAGTAGGCGGGCGCGCCGGTCTCGGGCGGCGCCGCGGCGACCGCGAGCGTCGCGTTGACGACATGGTCGACCGGGATGATGTCGACGACGCTGTCGGGCAGGCCCGGGAACTCCGGCAGGATGCCGCGCCCGTACGCGATGATCAGCGGGTCGGCCATCTTGTAGCCGTCGATCCAGCCGGGGTGCGGGTGCCGCAGCGAGCTCTCCACGATCGCCGGGCGGACGATCGACAGGCGGCGCTCGCCCCACATCTCCTCGGCCGCGCGCTCGCCCAGCGCCTTGGTGAAGGTGTAGACGTCCGGCCAGCCGAGACTCTGCGCGCGGGCGCGGCCGTACTCGACCAGGCGGTCGCTCACCCACTCCTGCCGGGCCTCCTCGGCGGCGGCGACGACCGACTGCGGGCCGGCCTTGCGGTGCTCGCCCTGCGCCCGCGACACCGACTTGCGCAGCACCTCCGGGCGGCGTGAGTCGCGCTCGACGTCGGCGCGGGCGGCCAGGGCCCCCTCCAGCTCGGTGCGCCAGTCGACCGTGTGGTCGAGCCGGGCCTCCGGCACCACGCCCTTGCGCACGCCCGCGACGTACGCGGTGGACACGTGCACCACGTGCGGGTCGGCGCCGGCCTTGTGCAGCGCCTCGTAGAGGGTGACCACTCCGGAGACGTTCGTACGGAACGCCTCGTCGATGGGCGGGTCGAAGGAGACCGTCGACGCGCCGTGGACCACCACGTCGATGTCGCCCGGCAGCGTCACCTCGCCCAGGTCGCCCTCGATGACGGTGACCCGCTCGGCGGCGATGCGGCGCAGCTCCTCCTCGCCGAGCCGTTCGCGCAGCTCACGGAAGACGGGCTTGCGGAGCAGGCCGTCGAAGCGGCGCTGCGCCGGCTGGTTCGGCCGGGGCCGGATCAGCACCGAGATCCGGGCCTCCGGGTGGGAGGACAGGAGCTTTTCGAGCGTCGCCTGTCCGAGGAAGCCGGTGGCGCCGGTGAGGAGTACGTGTGAGCTGCCGAGACGGTGAAACTCATGTCGGTCTGGCGTCATCCGCTGGCTTTCTCCGATCGTGGGCATGAGCCGTCCCGTGGCGAGCTGTACCGGGCAAGAGTAACGGCTGAGAGTCCGGTGACCAACGGCCGGGAGGGTCCGACCGAATTCAGGTCTCGTTCATTCTCCCGTATCCGAATCCACCAGAACGTCGTTCATGGATCCGGACCGAAAGATCTCCACGTTGATGGTGGCCGAGGCGAAGCCCGCGGCGCGGATCGCGAGGCCGACGGCGCTGTCCTCACGGGCGCGTTCGACCAGCTCAGGGTTGACTTCGAGACGTACGGAGTCGCCGAGGTCGCGGACGCGGAGGTCGCGCACGGCACCGCCCAGCACGCCGCGGACCGCCGACTCGGCCCGCTCGACGCGCGCCAGCCGGGCGGGCGTGACCGAAATCCCGTACGCGACGCGGCTCGCCATGCACGCCGCCGCCGGTTTGTCCCAGACGGCCAGGTCCCAGTGGCGCGCGACCGCGCGTACCGCCGCCTCCTTGGGCC
>NZ_JBHLZP010000336.1:0-9141 GCF_042429965.1 Actinoallomurus acaciae | reverse complement strand
GCGCTCGCGGCGGCGGCGGGCATCCCGGCGGGCAGCAGCAGCCGGGGCCGTTCGGCACTGGGCAGGAAGGCGAACTCGCGTACCGCCGCCGTGCCGCCTCCGGTGTGGACCTCGGCGTCCGGCCACAGCGCGGCGACCGCGTCCGTCCAGGCCGTCACGCGTCCGCCTCCCGCCGGGCGCGCCACATCAGGGCGACCGCGATCATCACCGTGTACAGCGGGACCTCCACCAGGTCGTAGATGAACAGGAACAGCCCGAACGCCAGCAGCACGCAGCAGCCGGCGACGCCGTACGCCGACCGTTCGCGCCAGTGCCGGGCGAACCGGGTGAGGAAGAAGACGCCGAACGCGACCGTGCCGACGATGCCGTTGGCGAACAACAGCAGCCAGAGATGGCCCTGGGTGCCGAGCGGAGGTGCGCCGCAGGCCTTGCAGCCCGGCCGGTCGCCGCCGGTGAGAGAGCTGAGGCTGCCCTGTACCTGACGCGTCGTGCCGAAGCCGACGATCGGCGAGCCGGTCAGCGCGCTGCGGACGCTCTGCTCGGCCAGGAGGGTGCGGCGGTTGTTGCTGTGCGGGTTCTGGATCCGCGCCTGGATCATGTCCGGCAGCGGCGAGACCGCGAACACGAGACCGCCGACGACGAGGCCGGCCACCGCGAGCCGCAGCGCCCGCCGGCCGCCCCGGGCGACCATCTTCAGACCGGAGAAGCAGGCGATGACGCCGAGCGAGATCCACAGGCCGCGGTCGAGGGAGTAGACCACCGGCCACAGGGAGGCGAGAAGGACGACGATGCCGGCGATCCGGCGTCTCGTGTCGGCCCGCCAGATCCAGGTGATGACGAAGAACGGCAGGAAGAAGGCGTACGCGGCGCCCCAGGTGTTGGCGTAGGCGAAGGGCGCCATCGGCCGCGCCTGTTCGTACCCGAGGATGGTGTCCACCTCGGCCGTCTTCGGATGGATCGCGTCGAGCAGGAAGCTGTTCTTGGTGTGCAGCACCATCTCCAGCGGAGAGGTGAGCTGCAGGTGCGGCAGGAACGTGCCGAGCAGCCCGCCCGCGGTCGTGACGATGAACATGTAGCCGAGCAGCCGCCCGACCCGGTCGGCGGGCAGCTCGTCGTCGCTGAGGTTGGCGACGTACAGCAGGACGATCGTCGCGGCGACGTACCAGGCGATGCGCCAGGCGAAGGCGAGCAGGCGCCCCATGCTCCCGCCCGGCACCGCGCCGGGGGCGTCGGCCCACAGCACGCCGACACCGATGACCACCCAGGCGAGGAAGAGCAGCCAGGCGCCGAAACCGCGCGGGACCAGCAGGCGAGAACGCCTTTTGTAGAGGTACACGCCCATGGGCACGCTCATGATCAGAAAGATCAGCATGCCCAGCCCGAGCAGCCACCAGATCGGGAAACCGATGAAGATCACGGCCAGTGGCCAGCCGGGTCGGGTCCGCAGTATGGCCGGGCGCGTCGTGATCCGTGCCGGAACGGCCGGAACGACCCTTGTTGTGCCCACCTGGAACCCTGTTCTCATGTCGCCTGCGGAAGTCAGAGACTAACCCGCGGCGGCCGGTGCTCAGCGCCGTACGTTGAACTCCGGCCTCTTGCCGAGCCTTTTGAAGGCCCGCAGGGCCGACGTCGAGGCGTCGATGCTGGTGTCACCGCCGTCCGGCATGTTCACCGCGTGCCTGGTGTCGTAGTACGCGAGGGCCTTGATGCGGGGGAACTTCGCGAACTGCTGCCCGACGCTCTGGTAGAACGTGGCCTTGCGCGCCGGGTCGCCCAGCACGGCCCACTCGGACAACATCAGCGGCTTTCCGGGCAGATATCGCTCGGCGTAGTCGTAGAAGCCGGGAAAGCCGAGTTCCTCCTGCGCCGCGGCGACCTTGTTCACCAGGTTGGAGTAGTCCTTGATGTTCGTCTTGGCGAACGGGTCGTAGCCGATCCAGTCGACATACGAATCGCCCGGGTACAGGTCCTTGAACCAGGGCTTGGCCATGTAGCCGGTGTAACCCATGAACACGACGGTGAAGAGGATGTTGCGCGCCCCGTCGGCCCGGAACTTCTTGACGACGTGCTGGAACATCGCGCGGTAGTCGGCCGCGGTGTAGCCGGAGTCCGGCCGGGTCTTGACCTCTTCCTCCGGCTCGTGGTGGATGACCAGCCAGAACTTCTTCGTGAAGTTGGCCTTGAGGTAGGACGCCTCACGGGCGATCTGCGCGTCGGCGGCGCCGTTCGCGACCTGCCGCCACGTCTTGCCGGTGTCGGGCTTCCAGTTGAGGACGAGCATGCGCCGCGCGCCCTTCTCCCGGGTCAGCGCGATCTCCTGCGCGGTGGGGAAGAGCTGGGAGCCGGAGTGGTAGCCGTGGTAGATGTCCACGGACCGGCCGATCTGCTGCTCGAACTGGTGCACCACGGAGGTGGGGTCCTGTCGCGCGCCGACCTCCGGCGTGACCCCCCACCAGGCGCCGCACGAGGGGACGAGCTTGCCCGAGACGGTGCACTTCTTCGGTTTGGCGGACGCACTGCCGCTCCGCTCCGACAGCGGGGAGGCCTCGTCGTTTCCGGCGCCGGCCGCGCATGCCGTGAGCGACATCGCCGTCAGCAGTGCCAGAAAGGCGCGTCCGGCGGAGGTGGCGGTCGTACGTCTGTCCATGGCAGCGCACTATAACCAGCGCAGCCATGAAGCGTGGAAAAGGGTGCGTAACGGATATCTGAGGCAAGACGGTACCCCGCGGGCCAGTGTGTGAGATATCGCGGACCATTACTCTGCTTGGGCACGACAAAAGCTCCCGAACTCGGCCATCCCCCGCTCGGCCGCGTGAGGGGCGCGCGGAACAGGAGAACCACGTGCGCCTTCGCAGTCTCATCGCAAGCGGGACCGGCCTGCTACTGGCCGCCGGTCTGGTCACCACGACAGGTGGGCCGCCCGCCCGAGCGGACGGACAACCCGCCCAGATCGTCAGTGCCGACCCGGCCGACTTCACCCCGAACCTCGTCGACGGTGACGTCCGGTCGGTCGTGCAGATCGGCGACCGCATCTTCGTCGGCGGCAACTTCACCCAGGTCAAGGAGGCCGGCTCGTCGACGGTGATCGACCGAAGCCGGGTGCTCGCCTTCAACGCGACCACCGGAAAGGTCGACCCGGACTTCAAGCCGTCCGTCGACGGCGAGGTGAGCGTGCTCCTGCCCTCCGCCGACGGCCGGTCGATCTATCTGGGCGGCCTGTTCAACAACATCGACGGCGTCGCGCACAAGTCGCTGGCGCGCCTCGACGTGAACACCGGCCAGGCCGACGCCGGCTTCACCCCGAACCTCGACGCACGGGTCAAGGACCTGCGGCTGGCCGGCGGGCGGCTGTGGGTGGCCGGCAACTTCGACCTCGTTGACGGTGCCACGCAACTCGCGCTCGCCACGCTGAACCCCGACACGGGCCGCCGCGACACCTACCAGGGCCTGGCGTTCGCCGGTACGCAGGCCGGCGGCACCACGAACGTCATGAAGATGGACGTCACCCCGGACGGCTCCAAGCTGATCGCGGTGGGCAACTTCACCTCCGTCGGCGGCCAGTCGCGGCCGCAGATCGTCATGCTCGACCTGACCGGCTCCGCGGCGAGGCTCGCCGACTGGCAGACGAGCAAGTACGCCGCGGCGTGCTCGTCGTCGTTCGACACCTACATGCGTGACGTCGACGTCTCCCCGGACGGGAGCTTCTTCGTCATCTCCACCACCGGGGCGGCGCACGGCACGTCCACGATGTGCGACACGCAGGCCCGCTGGGAGACCTCCGCCACCGGCACGAACCTCCTGCCCACCTGGACGAACTGGACGGGCGGCGACACGACGTACGCGGTCGAGGTCACCGAGTCCGCGGTGTACTACGGCGGTCACGGCCGCTGGACCAACAACCCGTTCGGCAGCGACTCCGCCGGTGCGGGCGCGATCGCGCGGGAGGGCATCACCGCGCTCGACCCGGCCAGCGGCATGCCGTTCCAGTGGAACCCCGGCCGTACCCGCGGCGTCGGCGTGTTCGACCTGCTGGCGACCTCGCAGGGCCTGTGGATGGCCAGCGACACCGACATGGCCGGCGGGGAGACCCACCAGAAGCTCGCGCTGTTCCCGACGGCGGGGGGTGAGAAACTGCCGGCGTTGAACACCGGCACGCTGCCGGGCGAGGTCTACTCGGGCGGTTCGTCCAGCCAGAACGTCCTGCAGCACCGCTCCTTCGACGGGACCACCGCGGGCGCCGTCACGAGCGATGGCACCGGCGGGATCGACTGGCGCACGGTGCGCGGCGCCTTCATGATCAACGACGACCTCTACACGGGCTTCTCGGACGGCACGCTCACCCGGCGCACCTACGACGGCTCGACGTTCGGCTCCGCGAACACCATCAACACCTCCGACCAGATCGTCACCGACACCGCCTGGCACAACGCGGTCAAGTCGATCAAGGGCATGGTCTTCGCGAACGGCCGGATCTACTACACGCGAGGGACGTCGGCGCTGTACTACCGGGGCTTCAACCCCGAGAGCGACGCCGTCTCGGCCACGGAGGTCACCGCCACGGGCAACCTGTCCGGCGTCGACTGGAGCACCGTCGGCGGCATGTTCACCGCGGGCGGCCGGCTCTACTACGTCAGCACCACGGACGGGAAGCTGCGGAGCCTGGACTTCACCGGCGGGGTGCCCTCCGGCACTCCTGCGGTCGTGGACGGCGGCGACTGGCGCGGACAGGGCGTCTTCCTGTACGCGGGCAAGCCCAACAAGCCGCCGACCGCGACGTTCACCTCCAACTGCGACCACCTCGCCTGCTCCTTCGACGGCTCGGGATCGTCCGACGCGGACGGTTCCATCGCGTCCTACGCCTGGGACTTCGGCGACGGCTCCAC
This sequence comes from Actinoallomurus acaciae, assembly GCF_042429965.1. Classification (NCBI taxonomy): domain Bacteria; kingdom Bacillati; phylum Actinomycetota; class Actinomycetes; order Streptosporangiales; family Thermomonosporaceae; genus Actinoallomurus; species Actinoallomurus acaciae. Next base: position 4,258 of record NZ_JBHLZP010000336.1, on the reverse strand, counting down.
CGGCACGGGCGCGACGCCGCAGCACACGTACGCCGCGGCGGGCACCTACACGGTCAAGCTGACCGTCACCGACGACCGCGGCGGAACGGACGCGGCGTCGCAGCAGGTGCAGACGAACGCGGCGAACATCGACTACGTCGGCACCGACGTCTACAACGCCAACACGACGAACGCGACGGTGACGATCCCGTCGTCGGTGCAGGCCGGAGACGGGCTGCTGCTCGCCTTCACCGACAACGACACGACCAAGACCGTCACGCCGCCGTCCGGCTGGCAGCAGGTCGGCACCCAGACCGCCGGCACGGCCGTCTCGACGGTCTGGCAGAAGGTGGCCACGGCGGGCGACGCCGGACAGACGGTGTCGGTCGGCCTGAGCGACTACGCGAAGGCCGGCCTGCGGATCCTCGCCTACCGGGGCACGAGCACGACGGCGCCGGTGGCGGCCGCGGCCAACGCCGCGGACCCGGCGACGACGACGTCGCACACGTCGCCGACGGTGACCGTGCCCGCGGCGGGGAGCTGGGCGGTGTCGCTGTGGTCGGACAAGTCGTCGGCGACGACGGCGTGGACGGCCCCGAACGGCGTGACGAGCCGGGGCACCTCGCTCGGGAGCGGGAGCGGCCGGGTCACGTCGCTGGCCGCGGACAGCGGGGGGACGGTGCCGACCGGTGCGTACGGCGGTCTGACCGCGACGACGGACGCGGCGAGCCGGGCGATCGTCTGGACGGTCGTGCTGGCTCCGAACCAGTGATCGGGTAGTACGGCTCTCACACGACGGCGCCGCCGGACCCTTGACGTCAGGGTCCGGCGGCGCCGGTGTTCGAAAGAGCGGTTACGACAGCGGGAACTCGCCGACGCGGCCGTGGTACTCGTGGCCCAGCTCGTCGGTGTCGCTGCCGACGTACAGGCCGCTGGAGGTGGCGACGAGGGTCTCGACGCCGTGGCCGCGGGTGCGGGTCGGGTTCCAGGACAGGGCCTTGCCGCCGGTCGGGTTCAGCGCGGCGATGCCCGGGCGGGACACGGCGCCGGGGCCGGCGCTGTCGTGGCCCTGCGGGTTGTCCATCCAGCGCTGGTGGCCGCCGACGTAGATCGCCTTGCCGGTCACCGAGACGGACAGGAGCGTGTCGCCGCCGGTCCAGTTCACCCAGGTCGGGTTCTGGCCCGCGCCGGTCTTGCCGGTCTCCCAGCGGGCGGCCGAGTCGCACAGCTGGGTCGTGCCGTGCGGCGCGCCGGTGGTGACGACCACGAAGTAGGAGCCGTCGGGGGCGAAGTCGATGCCGCGCATGTAGGTGTCGAACGAGGAACTGCACGGTGTGGCGTACCGCTCCGTCGCCCAGGAGGACAGCGCCGGCGTGCCCGAGGTGTTGATCATCGCGATCTGGTAGCGGCGCTTGCCGGCGACCATGGTGAAGGTGCCGTCGATGACCAGGTGCTTGTCGGCCGGGTCGACCGCCAGGCGGTAGACCTTCAGGGCGCCCGAGCGCGGCGTCGTGACGGACAGGTTGAGGCCGGTGTCCTTACCGGTCGTGGCGTCCACACGGGCGAGGGGCGCGTGGGTCTTGCCGGCGATGGTGGTGAACTCGCCGCCGATGTAGACGTGGCTGCCGCGGCGCGCCATCGTGAAGACGAGCCCGTGGCCGACGCGCGCGTTGAAGCCCGAGACGGCCTTGCCGGTGGTGACGCTCAGCTTGGTCAGCGAGCCGAGCCCGACACCGTTGGTGTTGGTGAACGAGCCGCCGACGTACACGGTGTTCGACGTGCCCGGCTGCAGGGCGTACACGGTGCCGTCGACCTTCGGCACGAACTTCGTGTCGACCTTTCCGGTCTTGGCGTCGAAGGCGAAGATGTTGTGCCGTGCGATGCTCGCGCTCGTCCCGGCGTTCTTGACGTGGTCGAAGTTGCCCGCGACGACGACCTTCGAGCCGACCACCGCGATGGCACGCACGGTGCCGTCGGTGACGTTCGGCGTAAAGTTGACCGGGTTGGCCGAGACGATCGCGCTCTGCGCGGTGTCGGCCTGGGCCGCGGGGACGGCGGCCCCTGCGGTGGCGGCTGCCGTGGCTATCGCCACACTGAGCACGCGTCGGCGCATGGTTTTGCTCCCAATTTTCTTCACCCGTGAACCGAGCTTGTCTATCACAGGCCGCTGGCGGGGATCCGTGGCTCGGTGTTGATCGAGACATCATTGTTGCCGTTGATCGCCGCTCTTGCCCGGAAGTACGGGAAATAGCCAGCAATCGGGCACATGTCCCGTGGAGATGTCAGCCGCGCTGGCGGTCGAAGATCCCGATCGGGCGCAGGCCGTGGGCGGCCCGCAGCAGCGTCCACAGGGCCGCCGCGCCGACCAGCACGGCGAGGAGGATCCACAGCATCGCCGCGTTGCCGAGACCGAACATCTTCAGCGCCGACGCCAGCAGCACGAACGCCAGGACGCGCCGGATCAGCCCGCCCGGCGCGCGTGCGGAGATCAGCGAGCCGATGATCACACCGGGGATCGATCCGGCCAGCAGCGCGACGGTGACCGCCAGGTGGAAGTCGCCGAACAGGATGTGCCCGAGCGCGGCGGCCCACACCAGCGGTACCGCCTGCAGCAGGTCCGTGCCGACGAGGTGGTTGGCCTTCAGCATCGGGTAGAGCGCGAGCAGTGTCACGATGATGAGCGAGCCGGAGCCGACCGAGGTCATGCCCACGCTCAGGCCGCCGACGATCCCGACGATCACGGTGGGGACCGGTCGTACGGCGATGACGGGCGGCGGCAGCGAGGCCGGCGAGCCGGGGGCGGCCGTACGCCGGCCGGGGCGGCGGGCGGCCCGGTCCTTCATCGCGAGGTACCCGCGGATGGCGAGGCCGGCGGCGGCCATGAGAAGGGCCACGCCCATCGCCTTGCCGATCACGTCCTGCACTCCGCTGCCGTCTCCGAGGGCGCGGGCGATGAGCACGCCGCAGAAGGCGGAGGGCACCGAGCCAGCGCAGAGCCAGCCGACGAGGCGGAGGTTGACGGTGCCGTGACGCAGGTGCACGAGGCTGCCCACCGGCTTCATGATCGCCGCGGCGACGAGGTCGCTGGAGACCGCGGTGAGCGGCGGAACGCCGAACAGCACGGTGAGCATCGGCGTCATCAGGGCGCCGCCGCCCATGCCGGTCAGGCCGACGATGACCGACACGAGCAGCGCGCCCGCTGCCATCGTGAAGTCGAAGTGCATCTGTATGTCCTACCGGCAAACTAGGCAACTCGCCCCAGCGTACCTTCCGGCGGGACATCGGCCGCCAAAGTGGTGGAAAATGGACCGGTCGGCTCGGTCCTCAGCCGAGGCGGACCCAGCCTCCGGCGACGAGGTGGTCGAAGACCCGCGTCACGGCGTCGTACGGCGACAGCTCCGACGTGTCGATCGTCAGGTCCGCGTCCTCCGGCACTTCGTACGGGTCGGAGATGCCGGTGAACTCCGGGATGACGCCGGCCCGCGCCTTGGCGTACAGGCCCTTGCGGTCACGGCGCTCGCACTCGGCCAGCGGCGTGGACACGTGGACGAGGACGAAGTCGCCGGCCGCCGCCACCATGCGGCGCACCTCCGCACGAGTGGCGGCGTACGGGGCGATCGGGGCGCAGACGGCCACGCCGCCGTGGCGGGTGATCTCGGCCGCGACGTACCCGATGCGCCGGATGTTGAGGTCGCGGTCCTCGCGGGAGAACGTCAGGCCGGCCGACAGCAGCCGGCGGACGATGTCGCCGTCCAGCAGCGTCACCGTACGGCCGCCCTGCTCGACCAGCATGTCGGACAGGCCACGCGCGAGCGTCGACTTGCCCGAGCCGGACAGGCCCGTGAAGAACACCGTGACGCCCCGCCGATGGCGTGGCGGGTGCGCGCGCCGCAGCTCCTCGGCGACGGCGGGCGTGGTGAACCACTCGGGGATCTCCTCGCCGCGGTCGAGCAGGTCGGCCAGCTCCTCCTCGGTCGGCTCGTCGCGCACGTGATCGGGCTCGATCTTGGCGGTCGGCCGCCACACCTCCAGGCTCTCGTCGAACGCCCAGGGCTCCGGCGCGGCGAGCGTCAGCGGCGCCGCCTCCTCGTCGGCCGGGGTGAACGACGGCGCGAACAGGTGCGTCGCGCCGTACGCGGCGGCGACGTGCGCGGTGAGCAGCAGATCGCGTCCGCGGCGTTCGGCCAGTGGCACGGGCACGACCAGCGTGTCGCCCGGCAGCTCGCGGCGCACGCTCAGCACCGCGCGCACGAGCGCGTCGTGGTCGTCCTCGCCCAGG
>NZ_JBHLZP010000335.1:0-9147 GCF_042429965.1 Actinoallomurus acaciae | reverse complement strand
CCGGGCGGGGAGTGTCCCGGGCGGGGAGTGTCCCGGGCGGGGAGTGTCCCGGGCGGGGAGTGTCCCGGGCGGCGGGGCTCCGAAACACGCCCTAAGACTTCACGGTTCGGGAGGAAGGTACGTCCCCCCTTCCTCCCGGGCCGTGGACTACTCCTGCCAGAGCGATCGGACCTCCACCGAGCCGAACCGGGCGGCGGGGTGCCCGGCGGCCACCTCGATCGCCTCGTCCGGATCGGCGCACTCGATCAGGTCGTAGCCGCCCACCTGTTCCCTGGGTTCGGCGAACGGCCCGTCGGACGGCATCACCTCCGCGTCACGGACGCGGACGGTCGTGGCCTCGCTCGTCGGCCTCAGGCGTGAGCCCTGGAGGCGTACCCCCCGCGCCCGTCCATCTCCTTCACCCGCGCCTCCGTGTCGCGCCCGATGGCGGCCTGCTCCTCGGCCGTGGGTTCGCAGTCCTCATCGCCGCAGATCAGCAGCGTGTACCGCGTGGCTTTCTCCTTCTGCCGACACCTGGACGACGAACGAGAACGCCGCAGGAGGACAATGGCTCGCACTTCATCGCGCCGAGGGCCTCTGGTAGGAATGTTTCGATCTCGACACGTTTTCGGCTAAGAACTTCCGTCGACTGACCGCGCGCGGCCAAGGTATCTCCCACCTGTGATTATGGAGGCTCGATGAAGGTCAAGGTGATGTCCGCCGCCGTCATCGCGGTCGCGTTGACGGCGACGGCGTGCGGCGGCGGTGGCGGTTCCGGAGACAAGGCAAAGGTCTTCACGTACGCGATCACCGAGCCGGAGCATCTCACTCCCGGCAACACCAATGACGCGCAGGGCCTCACCGTCGACAGCGCCCTCTTCGACACGCTGATGACGCTCGACCCCAGCGGCAAGCCGGTGCTGGAAGAGGCCGCGTCGGTCGACACGACCGACCAGAAGGTCTGGACGATCAAGATCAAGCCGGGCCTGACCTTCCACAACGGTGAGCCGGTCACCGCCCAGAGCTACGCCGACGCCTGGAACGCCACCGCGAACTCCACGAACGCCTGGGGCAACGGCTACTACCTCGGCAGCATCGACGGGTACTCCGACCTGAACCCCGACAAGGGCAAACCGAAGGTCGACAAGATGAAGGGCCTCAAGGTCGTCGACCCGCAGACCCTGCAGGTGACGCTCTCCCAGCCCTTCAGCCAGTTCCCGTACGTCCTGTCGTTCATCGGCACCGCGCCCATGCCCAAGGCCGCCTTCACCGACCTCAAGGCGTACGAGCAGAAGCCGATCGGCAACGGGCCGTTCATGATCGACGGCTCGTGGGAGCACAACAAGCAGATCAAGCTGAAGAAGTTCCCCGGCTACAAGGGTCCGCGCCCGGCCAAGTCCGACGGCGTCACCTTCAAGGAGTACGCCGGCCGCGACGCGGCCTACACCGACCTGCGGGCCGGCAAGGTCGACTTCGACAGCCAGATCCCTGCGGCGAAGGCGCCCGAGGCCAAGCGGCTGCTCGGCGACCGGCTCCTCACCGTGCCCAGCGGCACCATGGACTTCCTCGAGTTCCCGCTGTACGACCCCGCGTTCAAGAACCCCGACCTGCGCAAGGCGATTTCGATGGCGATCGACCGCCAGGCGATCGTCAACGCGGTCTACAACGGGACGTTCAAGCCGATGGGGTCCCTGCTGGCGCCGATCGTGCCGGGCTACCGCGCGAACGCCTGCGGCACGGCCTGCACGTACAACCCGCAGCAGGCCAAGCAGCTGTTCGACCAGGCGGGCGGCTACAAGGGCACGCTGCACCTGGTGTTCTCCAACGCCGACGCGACGTACGAGCAGTGGATGACCGACATCGCCAACCAGCTCAAGCAGAACCTCGGCATCACCGACATCAAGTTCGACAAGGTCCAGGTGTCGGACTACCTGACGAAGCTGAGCGACCACAAGGCGGCCGGGCCGTACCGCAGCAACTGGACCATGGACTACCCGAGCGCCGAGGACTACCTGACCCCCCGTTGCGCCAAGCCCACCCGCAGCGGCTACAACGGCGACGCCTGCGAGGCCCTCATCATGAAGGGCAACGCGGCCAAGACGCCGCAGGAGGGCCAGCAGTACTACCAGCAGGCCGAGGACATGGTGCTGAAGGACATGCCGATCACCCCGCTGTGGAACTGGCAGGACCAGCTCGGCTCCTCCAGCCACGTCGGCAACATCCACGCCGATCCGTACGTCTTCCCGCTCGTCCACCTCGACCAGGTGACGGTCAAATAGCGTGTGGCGTTACGTTGTACGGCGCCTTCTGCAGATGGTGCCGGTCCTGATCGGGACGACGCTCCTGATCTATTTGGCGGTCTTCGCGCTGCCCGGTGACCCGATCCGGGTCCTGGGCGGCGACAAGCCGATGCCACCCGCCGTGTACCAGGCCCTGCGGCACCACTACCACCTGGACGATCCGCTGATCGTCCAGTACGGCAAGTACCTGTGGGGCCTGGTCCAGGGCGACTTCGGCCAGACGCTCAGCGGCCAGCCCGTCGGCGACGTCCTGGCGGGGGGCTGGACGGTGACGGTGCAGCTCGCCATCACCGCGTGGATCTTCGAGCTGGTCGTCGGGATCGCGCTTGGCGTCTGGGCGGGCCTGCGCAAGGGCGGTGTGATCGACACGCTCGTGCTGAGCGGCACCACCCTGGTCATCGCCATCCCCGGCTTCGTGCTCGCCTACTCCGCGCAGCTGCTGTTCGGGCTCAAGCTGGGCTGGTTCCCGACCGCCGGGACCGACGACGGCTGGCCGTACAGCTATCTGCTGCCCGGGATCCTGCTCGGCTCGCTCAGCCTCGCCTACATCGCCCGGCTGACCCGGACGAGCCTGGTGGAGAACGGACGCTCGGACTACGTGCGCACCGCGGTCGCCAAGGGCCTGAGCCGACGGCGGGTGCTCGTACGGCACACGCTCCGCAACTCCCTGATCCCGGTCGTCACCTATCTGGGCGTCGACCTCGGCAACCTGATGGCCGGCGCGATCATCATCGAGGGCGTCTTCAACCTGCCGGGCATCGGCCAGCAGATCTGGCTGGCCATCCAGGTCAAGGACGGCCCGACCGTCGTGGGCATCTCGACGTTCCTGGTCCTCATCTACCTGCTGGCCAATCTCGTCGTCGACTTCCTCTACGGCGTGCTCGACCCGAGGATCCGCCATGACTGAGATCACTGAGGCGGCTGCGACGGCGCAGACCGGGTCGTCGATCGAGGCCGGATCCGCGTCGCTGTGGAGCGACGCCTGGCGCGAGCTGTGCCGCCGGGTGACGTTCTGGATCTCCGCGGTGATCCTGCTGCTCATGGGGCTGATCGCGGCCTTCCCGTCCCTCTTCACCGGCCTCGGGCCCAACGACGGCTGCGACGTGCGGCACGCGAAACAGCGTCCGACGTCGTGGAACCCGTTCGCGGCCGGGGACCATCCGTTCGGCACCGACAGCCACGGCTGCGACTACTGGGCCCAGATGGTGCACGGCACCCGCGCGCCGATCGTGGTCGGATTCCTGGTGACCGCGATCGCGCTCACCCTGGCGATCGTGCTCGGCTCGATCTCCGGCTACTACGGACGGCTGCTCGACGCGTTCCTGTCGCGTGTCACCGACATCTTCTTCGGCCTGCCGCTGATCCTCGGCGCGCTCGTCATCCTGACCGCGTTCCCGTCGCACGGGATGATGACCGAGTCGCTGGTGCTCGGCCTGCTGTGGTGGCCGACCATGACGCGGCTGATGCGCGGCCAGGTGCTGTCGGTGCGCGACGCCGACTACGTCCAGGCCGCGCGCATGATCGGCGCCCGCGACCTGCGGATCATGCTGCGCCACATCCTGCCGAACGCCATCGCGCCCGTGTTCGTGTACGCGATGCTCAACGTCGGCGTGGTCATCGGCTACGAGGCGACGCTCGACTACCTGGGCGTCGGCCTGCAGTACCCCACGGTCTCGTGGGGCCTGCAGCTCAGCCAGGCACAGGAGATCTTCACCGACTACCCCTACCTGCTGATCTACCCGGCCGTATTCCTGACCGCGACGGTGCTGAGCTTTTTGCTGCTCGGCGACGCCGTACGCGACGCACTGGACCCGAAGCTGCGATGAGCGACGAAGAAGAGAGCACCGGCCCGCTGCTGGCGGTCGAGGACCTGCACGTGGAGTTCCGTTCCCGCGGGCGGTCCGTACAGGCGGTCAACGGCCTGTCCTACACCTTGGAGGAGGGCGAGACGCTCGCCATCCTGGGGGAGTCCGGATCGGGCAAGAGCGTGGCCGCGCAGGCCGTGATGGGCATCCTCGACACACCGCCCGCGCACGTCACGAAGGGCTCGGTACGGTTCCGCGGCACCGAGTTGCTCGGCATGCCGGACAAGAGACGCCGCGACTACCGCGGCGCGAAGATCTCGATGATCTTCCAGGACGCGCTGTCGGCGCTGAACCCGGTGCACCGGGTGGGCGACCAGATCGCCGAGATGCTCATCGTGCACCGGAAGGCCTCGCGCGGCGAGGCGCGCAAGCGGGCGGTCGAGCTGATGGACCACGTGCGGATCCCGTCCGCGGCCTCCCGCGCGAACGACTTCCCGCACCAGTTCTCCGGCGGCATGCGGCAGCGCGTGATGATCGCCATGGCGTTGGCCCTCGAGCCGGACGTGCTGATCGCCGACGAGCCCACCACGGCGCTCGACGTCACCGTCCAGGCGCAGATCATGAAGCTGCTGGCGGATCTGCAGGAAGAGATGCGGATGGGGCTCATCCTCATCACCCACGACCTCGGCGTGGTGGCCGGCGTGGCGGACCGCATCGCGCTGATGTACGCCGGACGCGTCGTGGAGGAGGCCGGCGTCGAGGACCTGTACGCCCGGCCCGCGCATCCGTACGCCGAGGGGCTGCTCGCGTCGGTGCCGCGCATCGACGTGCGCGGCCGTACGCTGACGCCGATCAAGGGCGCACCGCCGAACCTCGCCGCCATTCCGTCGGGCTGCCCGTTCCACCCCCGCTGCCCCCACGCGAGGGACCGCTGCTCGACCGAGGTTCCCGAACTGCGCCTCCTTCAGGGTCCCCTCCAGACCGGTGAGGGCGCCCCGGACCGGTCCGGAGCCCGGTCCGGGGCACCCTCGCCCCACCGGAGCGCCTGCCACTACGCCGAGGAGGTCTCCGGTGGCCGATGAGATCCTCTCCGTACGGGACGTCTCCAAGCACTTCCCGCTGACCAAGGGGGTGCTGTTCCAGCACGAGGTCGGGCGGGTCAAGGCGGTCGACGGTGTCTCGTTCGAGCTCCGCAAGGGCGAGACGCTCGGCCTGGTCGGTGAGTCCGGCTGCGGCAAGAGCACGCTGGCCAAGCTGCTCATGGGAGTCGAGCGGCCGACCTCCGGCAGCGTGCTCTTCGAGGACCGCGACGTCTTCTCACTGTCCAAGGCGGAGCTGCGCCGGCTGCGGCGCCGGATGCAGCTCGTCATGCAGGACCCCTACACCTCGCTCAACCCGCGGATGACCGTGGGCGACATCGTCGGCGAGCCCTTCGCCGTCCACGGCGACCCCGAGGGCGGCCGCGGCCGCCGCGTGCGCGAGCTGCTGGAGATCGTCGGCCTCGACCCGGACCACGTGAACCGCTACCCGCACCAGTTCTCCGGCGGGCAGCGGCAGCGGATCGGCATCGCCCGCGCCCTCGCGCTGCGGCCCGACGTCATCATCTGCGACGAGCCGGTGTCCGCGCTCGACGTGTCGGTGCAGGCCCAGGTCATGAACCTCCTCGCCGACCTGCAGCGGGAGTTCGGCCTGTCGTACGTCTTCATCGCCCACGACCTCGCCGTCGTCCGGCACATCTCCGACCGCGTCGCGGTGATGTACCTGGGGAAGATCGTCGAGACCGGCGACGAGGAGCAGATCTACGACCACCCCACGCACCCGTACACGCAGGCGCTGCTGTCGGCGGTCCCGGTGCCGGACCCGACGAGGCGGACGGGGCAGATCGTGCTCGAGGGCGACGTGCCGAGCCCGACGGACCCGCCGTCCGGCTGCCGGTTCCGTACGCGTTGCTGGAAGGCCGAGGAGATCTGCGCGGCCGAGGAACCGGCGCTGGAGGTCCGTACGGGCCGCTCGGACCACCCGAGCGCGTGCCACTTCGCCGCCGACTCGGGGCGCCCCTGAAAATGGTTCGCGGCTGATCAAAGCGCATGGGTAACGTCGGGAGGTCCACTGCCTCCCGGTTCGGGGATCTCGTATGCGCTCCTTTCCCGTGCCCGATCCCGGCACGCCCGATCGCCGTTCGCCGGCGCGGTACCTGCTGTGGATCGCGCGCGTCCAGGCGGCCACGGTGGTCGGCGGGGCCGCCTGGGGCGTCGTGTGGATGGGCACCCAGGCCCTCATGCCGGCCACCATCGGCCGCGCCATCGACACGGGTGTGACGCCCAAGAACACCGACGCGCTGCTGCTGTGGTCGGGCGTGCTGCTCGGGCTCGGCGCGGTGCAGGCGGTGGCAGGCGTCATGCGCCACCGGTTCGCGGTCACCAACTGGCTCGGCGCGGCGTTCCGCACCGTCCAGGTGACGACCGGCCACGCCGCGCGGCTGGGCGCGACCCTGCCCAAACGCCTGGCGACCGGTGAGATCGTCAGCGTCGGCATCGCCGACGTCTCCAACATCGGCAACGCGATGGACATCACGGCGCGCGGCACCGGCGCGATCGTCGCGATCGTCCTGGTCGGCATGATCCTGCTGTTCACCTCGTTGCCGCTCGGGCTGGTCGTGCTGATCGGCGTGCCGCTGATGGCCGCCGTCGTCGCGCCGATCCTGCGGCCGCTGCACCGCAGCCAGCGTCACCAGCGCGACCTGCAGGGAGAGCTGGCCACCCGGTCCAGCGACATCGTCTCCGGGCTGCGCGTGCTGCGCGGCATCGGCGGCGAGCAGGTGTTCGCCGGACGCTACCGCGAGGAGTCGCAGGCGGTTCGCGCCGCCGGCGTGCGGGTCGCGCGCAGCGACTCCCTTCTGGAGGGCGCCCAGGTGCTGCTCCCCGGGCTGCTGGTCGCGCTCGTCACCTGGATCGGCGCCCGGTTCGCGCTGGCCGGCCAGATCACCATCGGCCAGCTCGTGTCCTTCTACGGCTACTCGGTGTTCCTGGTCGAGCCGATGCGGACCCTGACCGAGGCGGCCGACAAGATCACCAAGGCGCACGTCGCGGCGCGCCGGGTGGTCCGGATCCTGAACACCGAGGCGGAGCTGCCGGACGAGGGCACCCGCACCGGGGCGGTCGGCGACCTGGTCGATCACGCCTCCGGCCTCACCGTACGGCCGGGCCGGCTCATCGCGGTCGCCGCGACCTCGCCGGAGGACGCGCAGGCCATCGCCGACCGGCTCGGCCGGTTCACCGACGACGACGTGACCTGGGGCGGCACGCCCGTGCGCGAGCTGACGCTGCCCGCGATGCGCGAGGCGGTCCTGGTCGCCGACCCCGGCGCCCGGCTGTTCTCCGGGCCGCTGCGGGAGGAGATCGGCGGTCGCTCCGAACGAGACCTGAGGGAGGCCCTGCACGCGGCCTGCGCGACGGACATCGTCGAGGAGCTGCCGTCGGGTCTCGACGACGAGGTCGCCGAGGGCGGACGCCAGCTCTCCGGCGGGCAGCAGCAGCGCCTCCGGCTCGCCCGCGCGCTCGCCGCCGACCCGGAGGTGCTGATCCTGGTCGAGCCGACCTCGGCGGTGGACGCCCACACCGAGGCGCGCATCGCGGGCCGGCTCGCGGAGTTCCGCGCCGGCCGCACCACGGTCGTGTGCACCACGAGCCCGCTCGTCCTCGACCGGGCCGACGAGGTGGCGTTCGTGGACGCGGGCCGGGTCGCCGCGACGGGCCAGCACCGCGAACTGCTCGCCACCGTCCCGCACTACGCCATGACCGTCACGAGAGAGGAGGAGCCATGGGGACCAGACGGCGCGTCCCGGTGGTCACTCCCTCCGACGAAGGAGGGCTCATGACCGACGACCGGCTCGCCGACGGGCCGCCGCGGATCCCGGCGCACGACCGGATCCTTCCCGTCGCGACACCGGCGCAGGTGCGCGCGTACGCCCGGCGGCTGACCGTCGCCTACCCGCGGCAGCTCGCGCTCGCGCTCGGCCTGCACGGGCTCGCCGCCGTTTCCGGCCTGGTCGCACCCCGTCTGCTCGGCAACCTGGTCGAGGACGTGCGCCACGGCACCTCCCACTGGACGGTCGACAGGATCGCGCTCACCATCGCGGTGTTCGTCGTCGCCCAGGGCGTGCTGATGAGGTACGCCGTGTACGTCTCGGCACGGCTGGGGGAGAAGGTCCTCGCCCGGCTGCGCGAGGAGTTCGTCGACCGCGTCCTGGAGCTCCCGCTGTCGACGGTCGAGCGGGCCGGCACCGGCGACCTGATCACCCGGACGTCCCGCGACGTCGACGTGCTGTCGCGCAGCGTCCGGCACGCGGTCCCGGAGACACTGATCGCCATCGTGACCGGCGCGTTCGCGATCGGCGCGCTCGTGCTCGTCGGGCCGCTGACCGCGCTGCCGTGCCTGGTCGGCGTGCCGCTGCTGTGGGGCGGCACGAAGTGGTACCTCGCGCGGGCGCGGGCCGGCTACCTGTGGGAGAACGCCGCGTGGGGTTCGGTCACCGCCGGGCTGACCGAGACGGCCGAGGGCGCGCGTACGGTCGAGGCGCTGCGCCTGGAGGGCCGCCGGATCGCGCGGACGAACACCGACATCGCCGGTGCATGGGCGGCCGAGCGCTACACGCTGGGCCTGCGCACGGTGTGGTTCCCGATGGTCGAGGTCGGCTACGTCCTGCCGGTGGTGGCGACGCTGCTGGTCGGCGGCCTGCTCTACACGTGGGGGCTCGCCTCGCTGGCGCAGGTGACCGCGGCGACGCTGTACGTCCAGCAGCTCATCGACCCGCTCGACCGGCTGCTGTCGTGGATCGATGAGCTCCAGGTCGGCGGGGCGTCGCTGGCCCGGCTGCTGGGCGTCTCCGAGGCCCGCGCCGACCGCACGCCCACCACGGCGCGTCCGGCCGGTGAGCGCATCGCGCTGAGCGACGTCCGGTACGCCTACCGCGCGGGCCATGACGTGCTGCACGGCGTGGACCTGCGGTTGCGGCAAGGGGAGCGGCTCGCCATCGTCGGCCCCTCCGGTTCGGGGAAGTCGAC
>NZ_JBHLZP010000334.1:0-9151 GCF_042429965.1 Actinoallomurus acaciae | reverse complement strand
GGCTCCGCGGTGCTCGTCGCGACGCCCGACCGCGGCGGGCGCTGGCTGCCCGCACGCGACGTGCGTGTGCGGGACACCGCGGCGGGCGCGTCCCGGCCCACGGGTGCCGACCTGGTCCGCACCGCGAAGATGTTCGTCGGCCTGCACTACCTGTGGGCCGGCACCTCGTCGTTCGGCTTCGACTGCTCCGGGTTCACCCACACCGTCTATGACCTGAACGGCATCACGATCCCGCGCGACTCCGACGCCCAGAAGGCCGGCGGGCGGCCGGTGGACCGGGCCGGTTTGCGGCCCGGAGACCTGATCTTCTACGCCCACGACCACGGCACCGGGTCGATCCACCACGTCGGCATGTACATCGGTGACGGGTACGAGATCGACGCCCCCGCCAACAGCGCGACAGAGGAAAGCCCGCTGGAAATCGTGAAGGTGGACGAGCACCGGTACGCGGATGAGTACGCCGGGGCGGCGCGTTACCTTTGACCAAGTTCTCGAAAATTCGTAGCGTTCCCGGTCGATCTTCTCAGCCATTGGTGGAAAACTCGTTCCGGAGTGCTTCCGCTAAAGTCGGCACATTCGGCGGGATGGGGGATGAAGGATGACCCGAAACACTCAGGAAGTCGGATGGTATGTGCACTTCGGCCGGTTGTCGGCGGCGAAGGAAGGCGCGGCCGAGACGGCCGGCAGCCTGCACAAGAAGATCGGTGAACTGACGCCGGGCTGCGTCGCCGCGGCCTCGGATCATGGGGGAACGTCGTTCGCGGCCGCGCTCGCGGGCTGCCATGCCCGGTTCGTGGATCATTTCCACGGTCACGCGACGGAGATCTACGGCATCAGCGACCAGCTCGCGCAGAACCACCGGCACTACAGCTCGGCCGAGCTGGACTCCGACAAGACCACCAATGAGGTACGGGAAGTCTGATGTCCGAGCTCACCTACAGTCAGCTCTATAACTTCCAGCCGGCGAAGTTCGCCGACACCGCCGGAGCCTGGAAGCAATGGGCGGACTCCGCCCTGGAGCACGCCGGATTTCTCAATGACAAGGTCGGCCAGCACATCACCGTGGGCCACTGGGGCGGTCTCTCGTCCGAGCTCGCCCGCGGCCGGGTCACCGACGCCCACGTCAACATCTCCAAATCCGCCGGGCAGTTGCAGAACGTGGAAACGATGCTGACCCAGGCCGGAAAGGACTTCGAGGCGGCCCAGCGCGACCTGCTGAACGCCGTGGGCGACGCGACCAAGCAGGGGTACAGCGTCGTCGAGAGCGGCAGCGACGCCGAGGTCAAGGCCCCGGCCACGCCGCCGAAGGGCAAGTCCCCGCAGGACGTCGTCGATGAGGGACAGAGACTGCAGACGCGCATCAACGCGGCCCTGTACCGGGCGAGGCGGATCGACGACGGGCTGACCGGCGCCCTCAACGGCCTCGACCCGAAGACCGGTGCCAGCGGCCCGAACGGCAGCCACGGACCCGCCGGCTGGAACGGCAGCTACGGCTCGAGCGGCGCGCCGCCGCTGACGCGCCCGTCCGGCGAGGTCGCCGACTGGATCAAGCAGGCGATCGACATCATGCGCGCGCACGGCATCAACGTCACCTACGCGGACGCCCCCATCATCGCGACGATCATCCAGTACGAGTCGGGCGGCAACCCCAATGCGATCAACCTCTGGGATTCCAACGCCGCCGCCGGTCATCCCTCCAAGGGTCTGATGCAGACCATCGACCCGACCTTCAACAGCTACGCCCTGTCCGGCCACACCAACGTCTACAACCCGGTCGACAACATCATCGCGGGCACCCGCTACGCCCTGAGCCGCTACGGCTCGCTGGGCAACGTGCCCGGCATCCAGGGCATCGCCAACCACACCGGGTACGTCGGCTACTGAGCCCCGGGCGATCTCACAGCGCGCCGAGGTCCACCCCGTTGCCCATCGCCGCGTAACCGGCGTCGTTCGGATGCAGGTGGTCGCCGGAGTCGTACGGCGGGAAGAGCCGGCGGGGATCGGCCGGGTCGCGTACGAGCCCATCGAAGTCGATCACCGCGTCGAACGTGCCGCTCCTGCGGATCCAG
The DNA here is from genome assembly GCF_042429965.1 of Actinoallomurus acaciae. NCBI lineage: Bacteria > Bacillati > Actinomycetota > Actinomycetes > Streptosporangiales > Thermomonosporaceae > Actinoallomurus > Actinoallomurus acaciae. The sequence continues at coordinate 7,082 of NZ_JBHLZP010000334.1, read as the reverse complement.
GTGTTGACCGCCCGCCGGACGAGTTCCTCGCGCGGGGAGTAGTACGCGCAGCCCGCGAACGGCGTGAGCGTGCCGGCGACGACGCGCAGACGGTGGGCGTGGGCGCGGGCGGCGATGGCCGCGAGGCCCGCGGTGATTTTGGCGGGGTCGCGCTGGCGCGGCGGCAGGTGGATGTCGTTGATGCCCTCCAGGACGATCACCGTGCGCACGCCGGGGCGGCTGAGGACGTCCCGGTCGAGCCGTTGCAGCGCGGGCTCACCGCGTGTGCCTCCGCCGAGCAGGAGCCGGTTGCCGCCGATCCCGGCGTTCAGCACGCCGAGCGGGCGGGGTCCCCGGGCCAGCCGGGCGGCGAGGACGTCGGTCCAGCGGTGGTCGGCGCCGTCGGTCGACCGGTAGCCGTCGGTGATGGAGTCGCCGACGGCGACGACCGCGCCCCGTGCGTCACCGCCGGTGACGTCGACGCCCGAGACGAGGTGTCCCGAGTGCGTGACGCTCGGGAAGACGCTCGCGTCCAGTGCGTTCGCCGCGTCGGCGCCGCTCACCACCAGCGAGCGGCGCAGGCCGATCGGGTGGAGGCTCAGCGGCGTGGCGTACCCGGGCGTGTAGGTCGTGACGAACAGGTCGTGGACGGCGGGCACCCGGAGGCGGACCGGGTCGCTGACGGCCTCGGTGCCCGGGGCGATGGACACCGAGGCGCTGCCGCGGAACGTGACCTGGCGCAGGGTGCCCGGCGCCACCCGGCCGCCGGCCGCCGGAAGCGCCACCGTGGTGTGCGCGACGAGCAGCGGAGCGGTGCCGAAGGCGTTGGAGAGCCGTACGCGCAGGGCCGTGCCGCCGACGCTCGTGTGCACCACGTCGCGGATCGTGCAGTCCACGCAGCCGTTGGCGGTCGTGGTCACGACCGGGCTCTCCCACGTGCCCACCCAGGCGGGGGCGCGGGGCTCGCGGGCCAGCGTGCGCGACCGTACGGACGCGGGACCGACGACGAGCAGGGCGATGCCGCACGCCACGGCCACCGGCCTGCGGAACGCACTCCTCCAACCCAAGGTGACCGTCCATCTCCCAAGCTTCCGGGGAGTCTTTCGTTCTGGACGGTCCGTCGTCAACCGACTCGCGGGTATCCGGGTGACCTGCCGGTAAGGTCCCCGGTCAGCGGCGTGCCCGCGACGGTCGTGCGGCGGCCGAGGAGGGCAGCTTCGCGCGGGCCGCGGCGGGCGTGTACAGCCCGACGACGTGGTAGCCGAAGTCGACCGCGCCCGGCGCCGGGGGCGCGAGGTTCAGCGTGAAGCCGGTGGCGGCCGCGTCGCCGACCCAGACGACGCCGTACGCGGTGCCCTGCCCGAACACGTCGGCGCCCTGGGAGGTGGTGACACTCTGGACGCCGTAGTGCGTGCCGGTGTGGGTGTAGGTCTTGGCGTACAGCGCGTTGGAACCGTCATCGGACGCGTTCTGGCGCAACAGCATGGCCGAGCCGCTGCCGGTGCCGCCCGAGGCCGACAGGATCGAGGTCCCGTCGGAGCTGTTCGCGTTGAGGGCGTACCCGCCGCCGGTGTTCGTGGCCGTCACCGCGCTCGTGCTCGAACCGCTCGAGAACGACCCGGTCGCCGCGTACGCCGCCACCGGCGCGACGACGGTGCCGACGGCGAACGCCACGGCCGGGATCATGAGCTTGCGCGACGGGAACCGGCGGCTCGCCCAATGTCCACCGGCGCGCGGTAATCCCGAGGCAGCGATCGAACGTCGCAGGTCACATGGGTGACCGGATCAGGTCACGACCTGCGTTGGCGGCCGTTCCGCGCCTTTATTCTCAATCCGCTTCACCCGCCATTCCCCCTCCTTTTCGAGCGGATCTCCCATGCGCACGCGCCATCCCCTCACGCTCCTGCTCGCCGCCGTCGGCGTCACCGCCGGATACCACCGGATCCTGCTGGAGCACACCCGGTGGGCGGAGACGATGTGGAATCCGGCCACAGCCGAGTACAGGCTGTGGGTCCGCTCGTCGTCCGGCACCGAACCGGCCGCGACCGCCAACCCGGCCCTGTACCAGAGCGACAGCTTCGCCTTCACGGTCGTGCTGGGCAACGCCGTGCCGCTGAGGTTCGGGACGTACGACGCGGACCTCGCCGGCGTGCCGCGCGACGTGCTGCGACAGCACACCGTGGACACCATCGCGCACTACGCGGCCGCGAACCGCTGGGTCGACGCGCGGGGCACGTGGGGCGGCGACGTCTACTGGGACAGCACGTTCGAGTCCTACTTCGCCGCCGCCGCGAAGCTCATGTGGGCCGACCTCGACGCGACCACCCGGGTGAACATCGACAAGATGATCCAAGGGTCGGCGAACTACGTGGTGAGCATCGGCACCGGCAACGACCCCAAGTCGCCCGGCTGGACCATCCCCGGGCTCGCCGGCGGCTACGAGGGCAACACCAAGGAGGAGGAGATGGGCGTGCGGACGATGCCGCTCGCCGCCGCGCTCGCCTACCTGCCCGACGACCCGGCCGCGCCGCGGTGGCGCGAGTGGCTGACCCGCTGGACGACGAACATCGCCGGGCTGCCGGTGGCCGACCAGGCCAACCCGGCGGTGATCGACGGCCACCCGGTGTCGGAGTGGAACAGGTCGCACAACATCTACGACACGTTCGCCGCGGAGAACCACGGCTCGTTCAGCCCGATCTACCAGGAGTCGGCCGAGACCTACCCGGGGCGCAACACCGCCCAGTACCTGATCGCCGGGCAGTCGCCGCCCCCGTCGCAGCGCCGGCTTCCCAACGGCGACGAGCTCGACACGACACTCCTGCGGCTCGCCACCGACTCGGGCGTCTCGGCGTACCCGATGGTCGCCGACCGCCACCACCTCTACGGCCGTGAGGTGCTGCCGGTCGCCTACAGCGCCGTCGTACGGGGGAACCCCGACGCCGCGCGCGCCGAGCGGATGCTGCTCGACCACCTCGACCCCTACCTGCACTACCCGCCGGAGAACCGGCTGACCAAGTTCGGCAGCGCGGAGAACCTGGGGGCGTACGAGCCGGAGGCCCGCTCGGAGCTGGCCATGGCCTACCTGCTCCGCTACGGGCGCGACCGGCTCGGTGGAGGGGCCGAGCCGGTCGGCACCGGCACGTTCTTCAAAGACGTCGGCTCGGTCACCAACCACGGCACGGAGATGGGCATGGTCGCGCAGCAGTCGCCGGGCGCGCTCGCGGCGGCGGTGCCCAAGCCCGGCTTCGTGAAGTTCGCCTGGCTGCCGGAGCACGACGACTGGTTCCTGGACCCGACGGCGGGCAACCCGTCGTTCCTGCCCTCGACGTCGCTGACCGTGTCGGACCGTACCGCGCACGTCTACCGGAGGGTGCGCGACGGCGTGGACGCCTCGGCGCCCCTCCTGCGGACCTCCTCGGGCTTCGCCGGGTTCACGACACTGCCGGACGGCTCGGTGGTGTACGCCACGTCGGGGCTGGCGGCCGGTGAGGGCGCCTTCCACGTGTTCGCTCTGAACATGCCGGGCGTGCGCGGCCTCGACGGCGACCGGGCCTTCACCGGACCCGGGGGAGCGGTGACGCTGGCCCCGGGCAACGCCGACGGTGGCGTCGACCAGGTGAACTTCCCGGCGGCCTCCGCCCGGTACGTGCGGATGCTCGGCGTGCGGCCCGCGACCGGGTACGGCTACTCCCTCTATGACTTCCAGGTGTACGGCGGCGGCGTGGACCTGGCGCGCGGCAGGGCGACGACCGCCTCATCCGTTTCGACCGGGTACGAGGCGCCGCTGGCCACCGATGGCGACTCCAGCACCCGGTGGGCGGTCTCGAAGGACGACCGCGCCCGCATCGACGGCTCCAACCCGATCGACGTGACGACGTCCGGCGTCGTGCTGTCCGACGGGCCCGCGACGGGCAGCGCGGGCATGGTCGTGGAGGCGCGGCCGGGGCAGCCGGCGGCCGACACCGAGCGGAGCGCCGCGGATTCGGCGCCGTCGGGCGGTCCGGCCGCGCTGCGGGCGAGTCTGGCCGGCGGGTACCTCAGCCTGTTCGACCTGAGCGGCACGAAGATCAGCGGGGCGTGGCTGACCCTGCCGATGAGCGGGGACGTCCGGCTGTACCGGGGCACCCGGCGCACCGCGCCGGGCGGCACGGTCTACCAGGCGACGGTCGACGCGGCGGACGCGCGGGTCGAGCCGCCGCGGTTCACGCTGAGCGGCACGGTGCCGGCCCTGGAGGCGACCGTCGCCGACGCGCAGAACCTCACGCTGAAGAACCTGGACACCGGCGGCACGGCCACCTTCACGGTGCACACGGCGGACGACGCGGACCGCGCCGAGGTCACGCTCGCGGCGGGGGAGCAGCGGACGGTGCACCTCGGCGGGACCCGTCTGACGCCGGTCGCCGACCTGGCCCTCACCAAGACGACGTTTCCGACGTCGCCGCTGCCCGCGGGCATGAACGACCCGGACCTGGCGGTCGACGGCGACTCGTCCACCGCCTGGCGGCCCGGTACGTGGCGGTCCAGGCGCCGCGCTGGGAGGGCAACACCGGCCTGGCCGACCTGAGGGTGTTCGCCGCGGGTTGAGCCGAGCGCTCTCAGACGACGTGGGTCTCCAGTGTCCACGGCAGCATGTACCGCGACGCGGCCGTCTCCTCCATGCGCTCCCGCGCCTCCTCGAAGGCCGTGTTCCAGCCCAGGGCGATCGGGACGCGGACGCTCATGCGGGTTCCTCCGTGGGACGCAGGGCGGCGACCGGGCGGGCCCTCAGGTGCCACAGGCACAGCAGCACCGCGAGGAGCGCGGCGCCGCCGCACAGCCAGAACGAGGTCAGGAACGCCTCGCGTCGCGGCAGGCCGCCCGGCAGGCGCATGCCCGAGAACAGCATCCCGACCACGTCGCTGCCGAAGGAGTTGCCGACCGCGTACATGACGACCGAGATGCCCAGCGCGATGCCCGACTCGGACTCGGGCACCACGCGCAGCACCATGAGCTGGGTGGCGGCCAGGCCGAGCGCCAGGCCCATGGACGACAGCCCGAGCGAGGTCATCGTCAGGACCGGCACGTCGTGCAGCGCCAGGTAGCCGAGGAAGGACAGGGTGATCAGCGCCGATCCGGTGCCGGCGGCGACCGCGCTGGTGCGGTGCCGTCCCATGCGCTGGAGGAGTATCGCCCCGGCGACGCCGCCGAGTGTCTGCGGCAGGGCGAACCAGCCGGTGCGCAGCGCGCTGTACCCGTAGCCGTACCCGGTCAGGTGCGGCACGGCCTGCGCATAGCGGGTCACGGCGGTCAGCGACCCGTAGATCCCGAACGCGATCAGGAACGTGACGAGGTACGGGACGCGCACGTGGGCACCGACCACCGCGGACAGCCGGATGAGCGGATGCCGCGCACGGGCGGCCTGCAGGAGCCACACCGCGAACAACACGACCCCGCCGGCGAGCAGGCCGGCCACGGAGAACGATCCCCAGCCCCAGACCGGGCCCTCGCTCAGGCCCAGCAGCACGCAGGACAGCGCCGCGGCCAGCAGCACCGCGCCCGTGACGTCCAGCCGGCCCTCGGCGCGGAACGGCGAGTCGCGGACGAAGACCAGCGTCGCGGCGACGCCGGCCACGGTCATGACCGTGCCGATATAGAAGAACACGTGCCAGGCGGCGGGGTGCACGCCGACGAGCGCGCCGAGCAGCAGGCCGCCACCGACGCCGGCGCCGTTGCCGGCGTGGATCGCGCCGATGGTCAGGTGCGCGCGGCGGGGCGGCATCGTGTCGCTGGCGACCGCCTCCGGCAGCGCGAGCATCGGCAGGATCGCCCCCATCAGCGCGCGGGAGACGACGAGCAGGGCGAAGTCGCTCGTCAGCGAGCCGAGGACGCATCCGGCGAGCACGAGGACCAGCGAGACCAGGATCATCGGGCGCTTGCCGTACAGGTCGGCGAGCTTGGTCAGCACCGCCAGCGCGATCGCGCCCGACAGCAGCCCGGCGGTGACCAGCCAGGAGGCGGCGCCGGGGGTGACGTGGAGCTCGCGGCCGATGGTCGGCAGCAGCGGGATGATGCCCACCTGGAGGAGCTGCAGGGTGAAGCCCAGGAAGGTGAGCGTCGCCACCGCTCCACGCCCGTTGAGCGCACCGGCGGAGTGCACGTCCTGGGCCACGGTGGCCTCCTCTGGGCCAATATATATCGGTATACATAAATCGCTACATGCTCCGGCCGAGGAGACGCCCCGGGGGGAGCAGGCCGCCAAGCGGACCTACTCCGTCACCGACGAGGGCGTGGCCGAGCTCGAGGCGGCCCGCGCGGGCTACCCGACGTAGGCGGGCGCGAGGGCGGCGGTCATCAGCCGGCGCGCCGTGCCGGTGCCGTCGGCGGGCACCGTCCACAGGTCGCTGCCGTAGTCGCCGGCCATCGCGTACACGACCGTGTCCGGGCCGGACCAGACGACCTGGTCGTCCACGCTACGGTGCTCGGCGAGCGGCGTCTCGCGCATCGTCCGCAGGTCCAGCGCGTACAGCCGCCACGGCGCGTCCGGCGACGCGCCCTTCACCCGCTTCTTGAACACCAGGCGCGTCGCGTCGGGCGACAGGGACGGGCACTCGACGTTGTTCCGCAGCGTGCGCATGGTCCGGGCGGCGTCGTCGCCGCGGACGAGATAGGTCCTCCCGCCCGTCGCGAGCGTCGCGTAGAAGTGGGTGTCGTCGGCGAAGGTCACCCCCCAGAAGTTCACGTCGGCGGCCCGGTAGGCGCGGCCGTCCCTGGTGATCGCGTAGGTCTCCAGGCTGCTCTGCAGCCGCCAGGTGCGAGTGTCGAGGATCGACGTGCGGGTGGAGAAGGCGGTGCTGGCGTAGGAGTCGCCGCTGACGAAGACCGTCCAGGCGACCATGCGCCCGCTCGGCGAGACCCGGGCGCGCGTGGGGATGCCGGCGAGCGGGAAGCGGCGCAGCACGCGCAGCCGGGAGTCCAGCACGAGGGCCCGGTAGGTGTCCTGGACGGCACCGCGCACGGCCTGCAGGCAGATTCCGGTGCCCGCCGCGGCGTGCGAGGGCCCGGTAGGTGTCCTGGACGGCACCGCGCACGGCCTGCAGGCAGATTCCGGTGCCCGCCGCGGCGTG
>NZ_JBHLZP010000333.1:0-9172 GCF_042429965.1 Actinoallomurus acaciae | reverse complement strand
CGGCCGTCACGGCCCGGCCGAGGGCCCGGGCGCCAGGCCGCCGGCGAGGTGGTGAGCGAGACCTTCGTGGTGGCCCGGCGGCGCCTCGCCGAGATGCCGACGGCGTCCACTGCCACGGCTCGGGACGGCGGCGCGGCCCTGCCGACGTTTCACGGGCGCGCCGTCTCCAGCTGCCCGCTCAGGCTTCCGACGACTCCCCCATCGCTGCGAACTTCAGCGGGCCGACACGGTCGCCGGAGCTCTGAGAGCCATCGGGGACGGGACGGGACACGCACCGCGCCTCACCAACCGCGCACGGGCACCGCACCACCACGTCGGTCCACCACGTACCGCGCCACCACCGCACATTGGAACATCACCGGCCATCCGCACCACCGGCACCGTCCGCCCCGGGCTCTCAGGTCTCCGGTGGTTCCCAGGCCGCGGCTAAGGGCTCGCGGGTCGGGTCCTCGCTCTCGTCGGCATCGGCGGCGCGTTGGCCTCGGAGCGTCGTCTCGCCGAGTAGGGCGGCGTCCCGGGTGCGGCGGCATCGTGCCTCGCGGAGCGCGCGTGCGGCGTTGCGCAGGCGGCCGGGGCTCCACTCTCGGTCCAGGATCTGCGCCACGATCAGTAGCAGCTTCGCCGCCTGGGTCAGTGGTCCGCCGGGCTCGTACGCGGCGCGCTCGACCGCGGTGAGAATGGCGTCCTGTTCGACGAACAGCCATGCGCGCGCGGCCTCGCGGGTGAGGCCGCGCGCTTGGACGTCCCTCTTCGACGGCGGCGTGCCCAGGACCCTGGTCGCGTCGCGCGCCGCCGCGAGGTAGTGGTCGAGTAGACGGCGCAGGGCTCGTACGCGCTCCTCCCGGGTGCCGGAACGGTTCAGCGCGAAGAGCCGGAGCAGGTCGTGAAAGCGGTACCGGCCCGGGGCGCAGCTCTCCAGCAGGCTCAGGTCGGCCAGCGTCTCCAGGATGTCGTCCGCGTGCTGGGGTCGCAGGCCGAGCGCGGCACCGGCGGCGCCGGTCGAGAAGCCGGGCCCGTCGGCCAGCGCCAGCAGCCGGAACGCCCGTGCCTCGTCCCTTCCCAGCAGGTCATAGCCCAGCCGGAAACAGGCGACGGCCGCGGGCAGTTCCTCCATCCGGCCACGGGCGAGACGGCGGGCCAGGGTGCCGATCCGCAGCGAGGGGCGGGCCGCCAGCCACGCCCCGGCGCCGCGTACGGCCAGCGGCAGGAACCCGCAGGCGGCCACCAGGTCGAGAGCCGCGGCGCGCTCGGCCGCCACGCGCTCCGCGCCGGCCGCGCTCTCCAGGAGCGCCACCGCCTCGTACGGCTCCAGCACGTCGAGGTCGAGCCGCCGGACCCCGGGCAGTCCGGCCATCGTGGCACGGCTCGTCACCAGCACCGCGGACCCGGGCGTCCCGGGCAGCAGAGGCCATACCTGAGCCGGGCCGCGCGCGTCGTCCAGCAGCACCAGCACCCGCCGGTCGGCCAGTTCGGATCGGTAGAGCGCCGCGCGTTCCTCCGGCGCGTCGGGGACCTCGCCTCGGCCGAGGGCGCGCAGCAACCCGCCGAGCACGGCGTACGGCTCGGCCGGGCGATCGGCCATCCCGCGCAGGTCGACGTACAGGAGGCCGCCCGAGAACCGTTGCCGTACGGCGTGCGCGACGTGCACCGCGAGAGTGGTCTTGCCGACACCGCCCATGCCGTTCACGGCGGCGATCGGCATCGACGCGCCGGACTCGAGCACGCCGATCAGCTCGGCGACGGCGCCGCTTCGTCCGACGAAGTCCCCGATGTCCGGCGGGAGCCGGTACGGCATCACAGGTTCCTCCGCGTGAACGTGTCGAGAAAGAGAGCCCTGCACCGGTCCGTCACCTCCGGTGCAGGGCCCCGGCTTCCCGGCCGGTCCGGCACGGGTCGCCACCCCCGTCTCGCCCGGCAACGCAGCGGCATTGGCCTCCGGGCGAATGGCCGGGCCAATACCCCCTCGGCCCGTCCACGTGAAAGATTCTGCGGGGCGGCGATCAACGTCTGATCAACGCGGAATCAACGCGAGCGGGCACGGTCGCGGCCCGCAGCTCGTGGAGTGTCCGTCGTGCGGGTTCGGGAAGGCCGGATCGCTCCAGCGCGCCAAGGCGGGGACGGCGACCGAGCCGGGCGCCGCGCTGCGGCTGAGCGCGTCCTCGTCACCGGCGCGGGGAGGTACCCAGGCGATCGCAGGTGGCGGGGGCGTACGAAACCGGTCCCGCTCACGCCGCTTCGGCGCTGAGGGTTCGGGCCACGGATCGGTGGGCTGCGATGCGGGCGGGTACGGCGCCGAGTGCCGCCGTCGCGGGCAGGACGGCGAGCAGCAGCCACGCAGAGGGCCAGGCCGCGTTCGGTGCGCTGAGGGCAAGGCACAGGATGACGCCCAGGGGGATGCCGGCGAACGCGCCCGGCAGGGTCGGCAGTAGTTGTGCGGTGGAGAGTCCGGCGGTGATCTGCCCGGGGGTGGCGCCGAGGGCGTCGGCAGCAACGCGGACACCCTGGTCAGGTGCGCCCGGGTGTTGGGGCTGGTGGGCGGTGTCGGCGAGTGCGGTGACGGTCGCGGTGCGCCGGGCCCGTACGGTCGGGCCCAGGGTCATGAGGCCCGCCACGGCCAGGACGACGATGGTCGTGATGGCGATGGTGCCGCCGGTCGGCCTGGTGGCGGCGGTGATGAGGCCGGCGCTGGGATTGATGATGGCGGGCTCGATCAGCCGGGCGGCGGCCGCCGCGGCGAGTTTGAGGTGGAGGTCCGCCAGGTCCGGCTTCGGCCAGCTCACCTCGCGCAGCCTGTCGGCCACCCGCTGCTGTCCGGCCGGCGTCAGCGCGTACACCTTGCGGTCCGGCCGGTTCGGCAGCCCGTCCGCCGGTTCGCAGCCGACAAGGCCCGCCTTCTCCAGCCGGGTCAGGGCCGCACAGACCTGGCCCGCGTTCATCGACTCGCCCAGCGGCCCGAGCGCCCGCCGCAGCCGGGCGCGCAGGTCGTAGCCGGGCGACGGCTCTTTGGCGAGCATCGCCAGCAGTGCGTCCTGCATGGTCCACCCCCTGACGGCGAGCCGATAGACAGCGGGTAGCTGATCGGGCGTCAAGGTCACGCGGAACCGGTCCCCGGCACGGGAGTGAGTTGAGTACTCCTACTCATGTGGGCGAGTCCGCACGAGCGGACGATGTGGACATGAGCACAACGGTCAGATCAAGCACCACGGCCGCGTTCCTGGTTCAGGCGGCCATCTCGTTCGGGGTTTCACTGGCGGCCTGCGTGATCGGCATCGCCTATCTTCCGGTCGGCGGATGGATCAGGGCGTTCCTGGGGCTCGCGCTGCTGTACGCGGTGACCTCCACGTTCAGCCTTGCCAAGTGCATTCGGGACCGGCTGGAGACGGCCACCTTCGTCGGGCGGGTGGATCAGGCCCGGCTGGACAAGCTGCTCACCGAACACGACCCGTTCAAGGTCGACACGTGACCCCCAGATCATGGGGGCTGGCCGACTTCTAGAAAAGCGTTCTAGAATTAGCGTCGCATCCGTGAGGAAGCGCTCAGGCTCCACCGAAGGGGCGACGCATGTCCGCCGACCAGTCCAAGGCGATTCCCCGACCGACACCCGAGACGCGCCCGTTCTGGGACGGCGCCGCAGCCGGTGAGCTGCGGATCCAGCGCTGCGTCGCCTGCGCGCGGCACTACTTCTACCCGCGCCCGATCTGCCCCCACTGCGGGTCGTCCGACGTGGAGTGGGTGACGGCCAGCGGACGGGCCAGGCTCTACTCCTACGTCATCAGCCATCGCCCGGCGCCGGGCTTCGCCGACGACGGTCCGTACGCGATCGCCGTCGTGGAGCTGGAGGAGGGCGTGCGGATGATGACCAACATCGTGCACACCGAGATCACTCCGGCGAACCTCGAGCTGAACATGCCGCTGCGCGTGGTGTTCGAGCCGCGCGGCGACGTGCACGTTCCGCTCTTCGAGCCGACGGAGGAGGGCCCGTGAGCACCGTCATCGTCGGCGCGGCCGAGACCGACGAGGTGGGCCGGCTGCCGGAACACTCGGCGTTCCGGCTGCACCTGGAGGGCGCGCGCAACGCCCTCGCCGACGCGGGCCTGACCAAGGACGACATCGACGGGGTCGCGACGGTCGGCACGCCCGGCCCGGTCCAGGTCGCGCACGCGCTGGGCATCGCCCCGGCCTGGCTCGACGGCACCTCGGTCGGCGGCACGTCGTTCCTGTTCCACGTACGCCACGCGATGGCGGCGATCGAGGCCGGCCTGTGCCACACCGTGCTCGTCACGCACGGCGAGTCCGGGCGGTCGCGGGTCGGCGCGCCGCCGCGGGCGTTCGGGCCCGACTCGCTGCCGGGCCAGTTCGAGCTGCCGTACGGGACGACGGGACCGGCCACGACCTTCACCGTCACCGCGCTGCGGTACATGAAGGAGACCGGGCTCACCCACGAGGAGCTCGCCTCGGTCGCGGTCGCCCAGCGCCGGTGGTCCAGCCGCAACCCGCGCGCCGCAATGCGCGACCTGGTCACCGTCGAGGACGTGCTCTCCTCGCGGCTCGTCGCCTACCCCTTCCACCTGCTCGAATGCTGCCTCGTCACCGACGGCGGCGGGGCGCTGGTCCTCACCTCGCGCGAGCGCGCCGAGGCGCTCGGCACCCGCAGGCCGCCCGTCCACGTCCTGGGCGCCGGCGAGTCGGCCGAGTCGCCGATCATCTCCCAGATGGAGGACTTCACCACGTCGCGGTCGTTCCGGCTGTCGAGCCAGGCGGCGTTCGCCGAGGCGAAGATCACCCACGACGACGTCGACCACCTGATGATCTACGACGCGTTCGCGCACGTCCCGATCTACGGGCTGGAGGACATGGGCTTCGTCGGGCGGGGCGAGGCCGGCGCCTTCATCGCCGAGGGGCACACCTCCCCGGGCGGCCGGCTGCCGATGAACACCAACGGCGGCGGCCTGTCCTACACCCATACCGGGATGTACGGCATGTTCGCGATGCAGGAGTCGATCCGGCAGCTCCGCGGCGAGGCCGCGGCGCAGGTGCCCGGCGTCCAGATCGGGGTCGTCCTCGGCAACGGCGGAATGTTCATGTCCGCCGCCACACTGGTGCTCGCGAACCGTCTGCCCTGACACTGGTCCCCGGCGTCCGCCCGTGCCTCCTCGGGCGGCGGCCGATCCCCCCGGCGCCGCGCCCCCGCGGCGCCCCGAGTGAGCGGAGTGGCCCGTGGCAGATCGACGACGGCTCCTCACCGTCGCCTGCGTTGCGCTGGCGACGGCGTTGCCTCTCGTGCCGGGCGCGGCAAGCGCGTCGCCGGCCTCGCACGAGCGCCTGACCATCACGTCCGTGTCCAATCCCCGGCCCGACCTCGTCAGCGGCGGCCAGGTGCTGATCCGCGTCGTCCCGGCGGGCTCGCGCCGGACGACCGTCACCGCGAACGGGCACGACGTCACCGCGGGACTGCGCCGCGAGGCCGACGGCAGCCTTCTCGGGCCGGTCGGCGGCCTGCGCGACGGCGCGAACACGATCGACGCCCGGCAGGCGGGCGCCCGCGCCACGCTGCGCGTCGTGAACCATCCGATCACCGGGCCGGTCTTCTCCGGCCGCCGGCAACTCCCGTTCTACTGCGAGACCGAGGCGTTCGGGCTGCCGGCGGCCGCCCAGCCGTACTGCTCGGCGCCCACGCAGGTCACCTACCAGTACCGCACGACCGCCGGGGCGTACGCGCCGCTCGCCGACCCCTCCGCGCGGCCGGCCGACCTGGCCACCGCGACGGTGAACGGCGCGACGGTCCCCTACATCGTGCGGGTCGAGCGCGGCACCATCGACCGCGCGGTGTACGAGATCGCGGCGCTGTACGACGGAGCGGCGCCCTCGCCGACCGCGCCGGACCGGAGCTGGAACGGCCGGCTCGTCTACACCTTCGGCGGCGGCTGCAACGCCGGCTACCACCAGGGCCGCTCGACCGGCGGCGTGCTGGACGACCTGTTCCTGGGGCAGGGGTACGCCGTCGCCTCCTCCACGCTGAACGTGCTGGACAACAACTGCAGTCCGATCATCTCCGCCGAGGCCGCGATGATGGTCAAGGAGCACTTCGTCGAGACGTACGGGCCGGTCGCCCACACGATCGGCTGGGGCGGCTCCGGCGGCGCGATCCAGCAGTACGACATCGCCGAGAGCTACCCGGGCATCGTGGACGGCATCGTTCCCGGCGTCTCCTTCCCCGACCCGCTGACCACGCTCGGTCCGGTGACGGACTGCCGGCTGCTGGACCGCTTCTTCGCCGGTACGGGGACGGCGTTCACCGACGCGCAGAAGAAGGCGATCGCCGGGTTCAACGACTTCACCACCTGCCCGTCGTGGGACCAGACGTTCGCCAGCCGCGCCACCGCGACGGACAGCTGCGACCCGGCCGTTCCGGTCTCCGCTCGCTGGAACGCGGAGACCAACCCCTCCGGCGTCCGGTGCAACGCCGACGAGCAGTTCGCGAACCAGCTCGGCCGTGACCCGCGGACCGGGTTCGTCCGCAGCACGCTGGACAACACCGGCATCCAGTACGGCCTGGCCGCGTTGAAGGCAGGGGCGATCACGTCGGCGCAGTTCACCGCGCTCAACACCTCGATCGGCGGCCTCGACTACACCGGAAAGCCCGTGGCGGCCCGCACCGAGGCCGACCCGAAGGCGCTCGCGGCGGCGTACGCGAACGACATCGTCAACTCCGCCGCGCAGGGCCTGCGGCAGACACCGATCATCGACCAGCGCACCGACCTCGACCTCGCCGGGCCGGGGAACGACATCCACACGACCGAGTGGTCGTTCGCGATGCGGCAGCGCCTGCTGCGGTCGAACGGCACGGCGGCCAACCAGATCATCATCGAGAGCGACACGACCCCGGCGCAGGTCGCGGCCGCGTCGGCGTACGAGCTGGACGCCATGGACCGCTGGCTCACCGCCATCGACGACGACCACTCGGGCCGCGACCTGCGGCACAAGGTCCTCGCGGACCGGCCGGCCGACCTGGCCGACGGCTGCTACCTGTCGGCGGCGGACCGGATCCGCGAGCCCCTCACCTACCCGTCCGGCGGGCGGTGCGGCGCACGCTATCCGGTGGCCGCCGATACTCGCCTGGTGGCCGGGGAACCGCTCGCCATGGACGTCATGAAGTGCGCGCTGAAGCCGCTGGACTTCCGCGACTACCCGGTCACCTTCACCGCGGACGAGCAGCGGCGGCTGCGAGCGACGTTCCGCACGGGCGTCTGCGACTACGACCGGCGCTCCACCGGATGGCGTAGGCCCGCCGGCGCCTGGCTGACCTACCGCTGAGCGCCGGTCCCCCGTGCGGTGCGGCGGCGATGGCTCCGCACCGCACGGGCGTGGGCGTCGGTGAGGAGGGACCGCGCCAGGGCCGTGGTCCTCTCCCCGGGGTTGAGGATGGCGACCCAGGACTGGGCCGCGTACACCGGGTGCGGGATCAGCGTGTCGACGGCGGTGTGGTCGACGTCCGCCGACCGTGAGGGGTACTCGGCGGGCGGGTAGCCGAGCAGTTCCTCGAACGCGGCGCGGCCGAGGGCGATGTTGAGACGGTACACACCGGGGCGGTTCAGGTCCGAGGCGGTGTCGAAGCCGTCGTAGTCCTTGGTGACGATGGTGGCGAAGGGCATCCGGCGGTCGGCGGGCATGTCGCCGTCAGGGTCGTGGAAGAAGAAGGAGTCGCCCCAGGCGGCCTCCGGCGCCCCGGTCTCCTCCCCGGCGGTCTCCGCGACGACGCCGGGCAGTGCCGACACGAACGCGATGATCTCGTGCTGTGATTCCATACGTTCGAGCGTCTCATTGGAGCACCCTGTGAGACTTACCATGAGAAATCCCGGGAAAAGCAAGCCGAACCCTCAATGCCGATACCGCTCACCCCGCGATGTCGTCCATCGTGGTGTGGACGTACCCGCACACGTAGAACGGCTTGATGGGGAGGAATCACGATGTCGGCTCGCAGTTCGGTCATCGACTTCCACGCACACTTCGTGCCCGACTTCTACCGGGACGCGGCCATCGGCGCCGGGTACGGGAACCCGGACGGCATGACGGGCTTCCCGCACTGGAGCGAGGACGAGGCGCTGCGCATGATGGACCGGGGCGGGATCGGGGTGGCGGTGGCCTCGGTGTCATCGCCCGGAGTCCACTTCGGCGACGACGCCGCGGCGCGGCGTCTGGCCCGCGACGTCAACGAGTTCAGCGCGAGCGTGCGGGACCGGCACCCGGACCGGTTCGCCCTCCTGGCCTCGCTGCCGCTGCCCGACGTCGAGGGCGCGCTGGCCGAGATCGCCTACGCCTACGACGAGCTGCACGCCGACGGCGTCACGCTGAAGACGAACGCCCGCGGACTGTACCTCGGGGATCCGGCGATGGAGCCGGTTCTGGACGCCCTCGACCGGCGGCGCGCGCTGATCGTCCTCCACCCGACGTCGCCGCCGGGCGCGGAGGCGGTCTCGCGGGGCTGGGGACGGCCGATGATCGAGTTCCCGTTCGACACCACCCGGGCCGTCGCCGACCTGCTCCTGCGCGGCGGAATCGCCCGGCGTCCGGGCATCCGGATGGTGGTCCCGCACGGCGGCGGCGCCCTCGCGGCGCTCGCGGACCGGGTCGAGGAGTTCGCGCGCATGGTCGTCGGGGGCGACGGCCCCGACGTGACCGGCCAGCTCCGGCACCTGTACTACGACCTCGCCGGTTTCCCGATCCCACGGCAGCTGCCGTCGCTGCTGGCGATGACCGATCCCTCCCACCTGCTCTACGGAACGGACTGGCCGTGGACGCCCGAGGTGATCGTCACCGCCGGCACCGCCGAGCTCAAGGCGACCCCGCTCCTCGACCAGGACGAGGTCACCGCGATGATGACGACGAACGGCCTCCCGCTGCTCGACCGATTCGGCACCTGAGCACGACGAGCCCGAGCAACAGGTCCCGTACGGCGGCGCCGGGTCGAGCAGGTCGCGGGAGCTCGGCGTCGACCGGGTGCGACACCGCCACGAAGTCGCCGTAGGAGGAACGGGGGTCGGCGTCGCGGGCACGCAGGTGGGCACTGGTGAGGTCGCCGACGCGGCCGAGCCCGTACGGCTCCGCGGCGACCGCCTCGACCGGCCCGGACACGGCCGCCCCGGCCGGCGGGACGTGCTCGAACGAGGCGGCC
>NZ_JBHLZP010000332.1:0-9245 GCF_042429965.1 Actinoallomurus acaciae | reverse complement strand
ACTGGAGATCGCGTACGGCGGGCCGGCGACGACACGGAAGGGCCGGCGCGGCAGCGGCAGGTCCAGCACGTCGGACTCGACGACGGTCACGCCCGTACCGGCGAACCGCTCACGCAGCCATGCGGCCCGGCCGGGGTGCGCCTCGACGGCGACGACCCGGGCTCCGGCGGCGAGCAGATGAGTGGTCAGCGCGCCACGGCCGGCACCGATGTCGAGCACGAGCTGCCCCGGGCGTACGCGGGCGTCCTCGACGACGCGCCGGGCCCACTCGTCAACGAGCGGGTGCCAGCCCCACGCCCGCCGCGACCGCCCGGAGGCGACCACGGCGCACCATGTTCATGAAGCACGTCATGCTCTCACCGTAGGAGGCCTCCGCACGACCAGGCAATCGAATTAAGCGCGCGTCCCTCCGTGGCGGGAGACTCCCGGGCTTAGCCGCGGCGATGACCGCGGCCTCGTCTCGGACCGAGCCCGAGGAGGCGCGTCGATGACGGTACGAAGCACGGCCGTGCTCGGCCCCGGTGACGCCGTCGGTACGACGTGACGAACGGACCGTCGTCCGGCTGGTCCCGAACGCCGAGCCGATCGGCTTGGACGTCGATGACCGCACCGCCTGGACGACACGCGCACCAGGCGGCGTCAGGCAGGCAACGACGCCGCCGGACGCGCCGGGGAGCGCTCCGCGCCCGAGCGATGGGGTGATGGGGTGATGGTGAGAGGCCCCTACCGATCCCCCCATTCTGTTCACTCGTGTTCACCCGTCATCGCCACCGGCAGGCGATGATCTTCGCCGCCACCGGTAAAAAGACCCCGGTGGGAGTCACGGTCGTGATGGCCTCGCGGGGAGACCTTCTGCGGACGCCGGACACGGCGTCCGGCAGGCCGAACTCGACGGGGGAACAGAAGATGACCAAATCCATCCGACGTCACACCGTGACCGCCGCAACAATGATCGCGCTCGGCGGCACCGCGGTGGTCACGCCGTACGGGTCCGCGGAGGCGTCGAGCTTCTCGGCCACCTACACCTGCAGCGTCCCGGTACTGGGATCCCGCCCGGTCACCATCAACGGAAGACTGACCGCCTCACCCGACCGCGCGACGGTGGGCCGCCCGATCCGCTTCCAGTTGCACATCGCCCGCCTGAACCTGCGCACACCGGTGGCGATCGACTCGTGGACCGCGGTAGCCGAAATCAACGTCAACGGCGCCCAGTCGACGTCATTCCGCATGACGGGAACCGGCGGCCCGGTAACCCCACGCCAGCCGATCAGCGGCGACCTGTTCGGCACGTGGACCCCGAGAACAACCGGCACCGACCGCTTCCGAGGCGCCAACGTGGCACTAACCGCCCGAGTAGCCCGCGTCGGCCAACTAACGGCAGCATGCACCCCAACCACCCCCCGCCCGGTAATGGAAACCACAACAGTCCACCCACACCAGAACACCGACATCTAACACTCACAACGCAAAGCCCCTCACCACCCCAACAAGACCCAACCAACCCCCACCCCAAGGAACCGTTGGCGACACGGAAGCGCAGGGACACGGGGACAGGCGCGGAGGCGCGAGGACGCGGAGGGACGGAAGCTCGGGGACGCGGAGGGGCGGAAGCGCGGGGACACGGGGACGCGGAGACGCGGGGACGCGGGAACCCGGAGACGCGGGGACGCGGGAACCCGGGAACCCGGAGACGCGGGGGCGCGGGGGCGCGGGGGCGCGGAAGCGCGGAGGCGCGGGGGCGCGGAAGCGCGGAGGCGCGAAAGTGCCGTAGCACGGGAGCTCGGAAGCGCAAGGGCGCAGTAGCGCGGGAGCGCAGGGAACGTGAAAGTGCCGTAGCGCAGAAACGCGAAAGCCCGGGGGCGAAGAGGCGCAGGGCGCGGAAGCGCGGGGACGCGGAGGGGCGGAAGCGCGGAGACGCGGAGACGCGGGAACCCGGAGACGCGGGAACCCGGAGACGCGGAGACGCGGGGGCGCGGAGACGCGAAAGTGCCGTAGCACGGGAGCTCGGAAGCGCAAGGGCGCAGTAGCGCAGGGAACGCAGGGAACGCGAAAGTGCCGTAGCACGGAAACGCGAAAGCCCGGGAGCGAAGGGGGCAGTAGCACGAGAACCCGGAAGCGCGGGCGCGCAGGGGCGCGGAAGCGCAGGGGCGCGAGAACGCGGAGGCGCGAGGACCCGGAGGCGCGGAAACGCAGGGCGCGGAGGCGGGGGGGGACGCGATAGTGCCGGGAAGCCCAGGGCCAAAGGGGCCAGTAGCGCGGAAACGTAGAGGACGCAGGGACCCCAAAACACGGAGGCGCGGGAGCCCGGGAACGTACAGACGCGTGGGGGGCGTGGGGGCGCAGCCCCCACATCGGGGGGAATGGGGGGTCGCCCCCCAAAAAAAATAGCGGCCAACCGCGAAACCGCCCCCGAGGGGCGGTGAGTACGGTCGGCCAGCCCGTGGAGCTATGGGGATTCGAACCCCAGACCTCCTCCATGCCATGGAGGCGCGCTACCAACTGCGCCATAGCCCCGCGCGTCTTTCAGGTCTCCCTGCGACGCCCCGTCAGTGTATCGGACCTGACGGCCATACCTGTAATCGATCAGCCGTCACTCGCGGCGCGGTCGTCGCTCAAGACCGGTTCTGGCAGCGTACCGGCGTTGTGCTCGACCAGACGCCAGCCGATTCGGCCCTCCTCCAGTACCGACCAGCAGCAGTTGGACAGGCCTCCGAAGCGGCCCCACAGCTCTTCGGGGAAGCCGAGCCAGTGCAGCATGCCGATGCGGACCGCCGCGCCGTGGGAGACCACGACGAGGAGGCCGTTGTCGGGGATGCGGCTCAGCGCGCGTTCGAGGGCGGCGTTGAAGCGCTTGGCCACCTGCTCGGCGGTCTCGCCGCCCGGTGGCTGCCAGATGGCGTGTTCGCTCGGGAAGCGGGTGCGGATCTCGTGGTTCGTCAGGCCCTCCCAGGCCCCGCCGCCGCGTTCGATGAGGTCCGGGTCATGGGTGACCGGCAGGCCGGTGACCTCGCTCAGCGCGCCGGCGGTGGCGCTGGCCCGTTGCAGCGGGGACGAGACGATCGCGTCCGGGCGGAGGGCGGCGAGGAGCCGGGCGGAGCGGGCCGCCTGCCGGACGCCGGTCTCGTCCAGGGGAATGTCGGTCGTGCCCTGGAAGCGGCGTTCGACGTTCCAGGTCGTCTGGCCGTGCCGCCACAACACGATCTTGCGCGGCTCGCTCATGAGCCCTCCTTCGCCACAGAAGTGACCGGGCACACGGCGTCGACTCGCTGACTCATGAACGCTCCCCCGCATCCGCGGCGGTGCGCCGCTCGGCCGCTGCGTCGCCGGCCGGGGGTCGTGGGGCTCACCGGCCCTCACCCGCGCGTACACGTTGTGCCGCGTGGGCGTTGATGTCCTTGGGCAGGGCCATCTCCGGGCAGTCCTTCCACAGGCGCTCGAGCGCGTAGTAGACCCGGTCCTCTTCGTGCTGGATGTGCACGATGATGTCGGAGTAGTCGAGGAGCACCCAGCGGCCCTCGCGCTCGCCCTCGCGGCGGATCGGCTTGGCGTCGGCGTCCTCGCGCAGGCGCTTCTCGATCTCGTCGACGATCGAGCGGACCTGGCGGTCGTTGGCCGCCGAGCA
This sequence comes from Actinoallomurus acaciae, assembly GCF_042429965.1. Classification (NCBI taxonomy): domain Bacteria; kingdom Bacillati; phylum Actinomycetota; class Actinomycetes; order Streptosporangiales; family Thermomonosporaceae; genus Actinoallomurus; species Actinoallomurus acaciae. The sequence continues at coordinate 5,623 of NZ_JBHLZP010000332.1, read as the reverse complement.
GAGGACGAAGGCGTCCGTGATGGCGAGCTGCTCGCTCACGTCATAGGCGATGATGTTCTCGGCCAGCTTCTCCGCCGCGGCCTCGGCGGCGATCTGGACCAGCTGGTTGGCCCTGTCGGATGCGGTCACGATGCTGTCGTGTTCCTCCCTGCGAGGACTTCGTCGTCAGTCGTCACGATAAAGCCCTCGTTTATTGATGTATTGCACGATTCCGTCTGGCACCAAGTACCACACGGGTTCGCCGGCCAGTACGCGTTCGCGGCACTCGGTGGATGAGATCGCCAGAGCGGGTACCTCGACGAGACTGACCCCGCCCCCGGGCAGCCCGGGATCGGCGAGGTTGTGGCCGGGTCGCGTACAGCCTATGAAATGCGCGAGGTTGAAGAGCTCATCGGCGTCACGCCAGGACAAGATCTCCGCCAGAGCGTCGGCGCCGGTTATGAAGAACAACTCGGCGTCCGGCCCGTGTATTTCGCGCATCTCCCGCAACGTGTCGATGGTGTAGGTCTTCCCTGGCCGATCGATGTCGACGCGGCTGACCGAGAACCTGGGGTTGGACGCGGTCGCGATCACCGTCATCAGGTAGCGGTCCTCGGCCGGGGACGTCTTGCGCCCCTCCTTCATCCACGGCTGGCCGGTCGGCACGAAGATCACCTCGTCCAGCGCGAAGAGGTGCGCCACCTCGCTCGCGGCCACGAGGTGACCGTGGTGGATGGGATCGAAGGTGCCGCCCATGACCCCGAGTCGACGTCTCATGGCGCGACCTTAACCAGCGGCACCGGCGACCGATTCGCATGCCCCCCTCGATGGAACGAGCGTCACCCCGCCGGACGGTGTCGCGTCCGCATCCGGCCGGGTTCGGCGGCTCCGCCAGGAACGGATCAGGCCGCTCGCCTCAGCCGTCCGGGCGCCCCGCCCGAAGCGCACACGCTCCCCGATCGGACTGGTCGGCCGGGGTAGGACGAGCGTCACAGGCCGGGCAGCGGCGCCTCTCCGGACTCCCAGGTCACCACGCGGACCGCCTTGCCGATCTCCACTCGCGGGACCGTGCCGGACGGCAGCACCCGGACGTCGCACGACAGGCCCAATTCGGCCGACAGCACCTGCTCCAGCCCCGCGTCCGCCTCCTCGCACGCCACGATGAGCCGGGGCATGGTCTCGCGCCGGTCGACGATCACCTGGTAGTGCGGCGAGGCGTGCCGCAGCAGCACCGCCTCGATCTCGCGCGGATAGACGTTCACCCCGCGGACGACCAGCATGTCGTCGCGGCGGCCCAGCACCTTGCTCATCCGTACGAGCGTGCGCCCGCACGGGCACGGCGCGGTCGTGAGCGACGCGATGTCGCCGGTGCGGTAGCGCAGCAGCGGCATCGCCTCGCGCGTCGTGGTGAACACCAGCTCGCCCGGCGTGCCCTCCGGGACCGGCGAGCCGTCCTCGCCGATCGCCTCGACGAGGAAGTGGTCCTCATTGACGTGCAGGCCGTCGCGTTCGAGGCATTCGGTGGCCACTCCCGGCCCGATGACCTCCGACAGGCCGTAGATGTCCAGCGCGGCCAGGCCGAGAAGGCCCTCGATCGTGCCGCGCAGCTCCTCCGACCAGGGCTCGGAGCCGAACAGGCCCGCCTTGAGGTTGAGCTCGACCCCGGCCTCCCGCGCGGCCTCGCCCAGGCGTACGGCGTAGGAGGGCGTGCAGGTCAGGATGTCGGGCCGCAGGTCGGCGAGCAGCCGTACCTGCCGCTCGGTCATGCCGCCGGACATCGGCACGACCGTGGCGCCGAGGGCGATCGCGCCCTGGTGGATGCCGAGCCCGCCGGTGAACAGGCCGTAGCCGTACGCGTTGTGCACCACGCTGCCCGGACCGGCGCCGGCGCAGACGAGGGACCGCGCGCACATCTCCGCCCACAGCTCCAGGTCGCCCCGCGTGTAGGCGACGAGCGTGGGACGGCCGCGCGAGCCGCTGGAGCCGTGCACCGCGACGACGTCGCGCATCGGCACCGTCAGCATGCCGCCGGGGTAGGAGTCCCACAGGTCCTGTTTGGTGGTGAACGGCAGCTTGGGCAGGTCGGCGAGCGCGACGTCCTCGCCGCCCGTGACGCCGGCCGCGCGCAGCCGCCCACCCTGGACACCGTCGGCCCGTACGAGCCGGTCGACCAGCTCGCGCAGGCGGGTCAGCTGCAGTGCCGCCCGCTCGTCGCGCGACATCGTCTCCGCGGGCCCGGGCCCGTACGCCTCCGTCATGAACCGGACCATAGATCGGGCACACGTGCTGGGGGAACCCCGAGCGCGGCACGAGCGTCGGACATAACATGCCGGACATGACGAGCAACACGCCCGACCGTTCACGCACGCGCTTTCCCGGGATCAGCTCCCGGGCCTACGAACATCCCGCCGACCGGTCGGCTCTCGTCGCCCTGCGGTCGCTGTCGGGGTTCGACACCGTACTCAAGCGCCTGGCGGGCCTGTTCAGCGAGCGCGCGATCCGGCTGATGTTCCTCGGCGGGAGCGTACGCGCGAGTGAGACGCAGTTCCGCAACATCAACGACATGGTCCGCGACAGCGCGTACATCCTCGACCTGCCCGAGGTGCCGGAGCTGTACGTCACGCAGGATCCCACGCCGAACGCCATGGCGATCGGCACGGACCACCCGTTCATCGTGCTCAACACCGGCCTGGTCGACCTGCTCGACGATGAGGAGCTGCGGTTCGTCGTGGCCCACGAGGTCGGGCACGTGCTCTCCGGCCACGCGGTGTACCGCACGATGGCGCTGATCCTGACCAACCTCGGCTCGCGGATCGCCTGGCTGCCGTTCGGCAACATCGCCATCTCGGCGATCCTCATGGGCCTGAACGAATGGCAGCGCAAGTCCGAGCTGTCCGCCGACCGCGCCGGGCTGCTCGCCGGCCAGGACGTCGACGCGGGCAAGCGCGCCCTGATGAAGCTCGCCGGCGGCGGCCGTCTCACGGAGATGGACGCCGAGGCGTTCCGCGAGCAGGCCCGCGAGTACGACGCGGCCGGCGACGTCCGCGACGGGCTGCTGAAGTTCCTCAACCTGCTGAGCCGCTCCCACCCGTACGCCGTGGTGCGCTTCGCGGAGCTGGAGCACTGGGCGAACGAAGGCGATTACCAGCGCATTCTCGGCGGCGACTACCCGCGCCGGACCGACGACGCGAACGCCTCGATCTCCGAGGAGATCAAGAACGCCGCCCGCGCCTACCGCGAGTCGTGGAGCCGCAGCGAGGACCCGTTCATCGGCGTGGTCAAGGGCGCGGCCGAGGGCGCGGTCAACGTGGGCGAGAAGATCTTCTCCCGCTTCGGCGGCCGCGGCGACGACGACCGCAACCGCGACTCCTGAGAGCGCCGCTTCCCATCCTTTGAACCCGGTGGCCGATCACGAAAAGAGTCGATCACAAGAAGAGCCGATCGTAAAAAGATAGGCGGGACGCCGGTTTCCGGCCTCCCGCCTATTCTTTTTACGGAAACGTCCCAGAGGGTGCTACGCACTCAGGACGAAGTCGGCCGTCGTGTTCGTAACGGCGTTCTGCGCGACACGCCCGGCCGCCACCTCCCCCGGCCAGGCGGCCTCGCCTCCGGGGACGAGCGCGGAGGCGGCCATCTCCGCCAGGGTGATGCCGCCGTTGACGAGCTTGTAAATCTTGTAGAGGCTCAGTCCGATCGGCACCGCGACACCGGCGATCAACGCCGTCACGAGCGCGCCCTTGTGGTGGTCGACGAGGTTGTTGATCGCGCCTTCCGGGTGGTCGACCGTCTGGGTCATCGACGTCCCGGCCGTTCCCTGGACGGCGGTGGTCGCCCGCTGCCCGTGGGTCTTCGCGTCGGTCACCGCGGGCTGCAGGTTGGTCGCGTGCTGCTGATACACGATGCCGGCGGAATGCGCCTTGTCCTCGTTGGCGTTCGTCCAGCCCGCGCCTCCGGCCAGGCCCATGAGGTTGAGCAGCTTGGCCATCCAGCCAGGGATCTCTATCGCCATTGGATCATGTCACCTTTCCGGCCGCGCACGGCCGACTCGCATCGAGCCCGGACCGGGCTCAGACCGGCTGTGTCAGGCCGGTGTTCGCTTCTTCCGCTCCGGTCATGTTCCCGGACATCGCCTGGATCGCCTGTCCGTGGCTGTGCAGCACGTCGAGGTTCTGCTGGCCGGTGGACATCATCATCTGATGGACCGCCGTGAAGCACCCGCCGAGCAGGCCGCCGATCAGGTCGTTCGGGTCCTTGTTCGGGTTCCACCACTCGCCGAGCCCCTCGATCTGCGTCTGAGTGTTGCTCAGCTGGGTTCGGGCATTCTCGTGGGCGGTCACGATGCCATCGCCGGACTGCTTCAGCTGCAGCCGGTCATAGTCGATCTGCTGGTCGGTCATCCTCGCTCCCTCAGCGCTCCGGTTCGATGTTGTTGATCACGTCGCTCAACGCACGGAAGTAGGACTCCAGCCGGGCCATGTTCCGTTCCCGCATCTGACCGAGTTGTTTCCTCACCGCGTCCGGATCGATGTCGGCCTCCGAATGCCGGTCCCGCGTCTTGGCGGCCAGGTCGTCCAGTGCGGCGTTCACCGCCGTCACGACGTCCCGTTCGAGTTCGACGGTGCCGCGCACCGCGCGGGCGTCCAGAACCAGTGACACGAGCCGGCCGCCGGGAACGCACACCGCGCGCACCGAGCCCCGGGGGGCCTCGCCCGTACCGGTGAGCTCCTCATCGCCGAGGGTGCGCGCCTCGTCCACCGTTCGCAGGACGCCGGACACCTCATCGATCATGTCGTCGACGTTCAGGGTCGGCAGGTCCCCGACTCTGACCCCGGCCTGACGCAGTTCCGCGGTGACCTCCGTGGCGAACTCCATACGCTGGTTCATGTCGAGCTTGAACTGCTCGTTCGCCTTCTGCAGGTCGGCGATGACCTCGCGCAGATCGAAATCCAGGTCCCCGCCGTCGAGACGCTGCGCACGGAAGTCCTTGAGCGCGGCGTTCACCGCCTCGATGAGAAGCCGGCTCAGGTCCTCCCGAGGCGACCGGAGCAGCCGCGCCTCCACGCGTACGGCCTCCAGCCGATCGTCGACCACGGTCACCCGAACGCGGCCCTCGTCGGCTTCGCCCACACCACGGACGACTTCTTCGGAGCCGATGTCCGGCCGCTCTTCCGACCACTGTGCCATGGGCCCGATCGTACCGCGATCAGGCCTTACATAAAGGATCGACGGCAATGCGAAAAGCGTCCCATTCGAGTCTTCGGTCGGCGCGGGAAGAGGCACCGAATTCAGTGGACGGAAACGGCGGCCGCACGCGGAGGCGGCCGCCCCCTGCCACGAACAGCGGCGAGCGCACCAGCACGGTTACGCGTAGCCTGGAGTTCACTTCTTGAACACCGTAGACCCGCTGGGGGACCGATGGTGGCGATGCCGGGCTCGCAGACGTCCCTGCGGGAGGCCAACCAGCGGCGGGTGATCCAGGCCGTCCGCGAGTTCGGGGCGCCGACCCAGGCCGACATCGCGCGCAGCACCGGGCTCTCCCGCGCCACCGTCTCCAACATCGTGCGCGAGCTGACCGCCGGCGGGCTGCTCGTCGTGACGCCGACGTCCGCGGGCGGGCGGCGGGCGCGGGCCGTGTCGCTCGCCC
>NZ_JBHLZP010000331.1:0-9296 GCF_042429965.1 Actinoallomurus acaciae | reverse complement strand
GCGTCGCGGCGGGCGCTCTCGGCCGCCGCACGGGCGCGCTCGGCCTCACGCGCGGCCCGCCGCCGCTGACGTTCCTTGCTCATGACAGTGTCGAGAGCCAGTTCTTCAGCACCTCGGCTCCGGCGTCGCCGGACTTCTCCGGGTGGAACTGCGTCGCGCACAGCGCGCCGTTCTCCACCGCCGCGACGAAGCGCTCCCCGTGCTCGGCCCAGGTCACCAGCGGCGCCTCGAACCGGCCCGGCTCCATCTCCCAGCTCCGGGCGGCGTAGGAGTGCACGAAGTAGAACCGCGTGCCGGTGTCCAGGCCGCGGAACAGCACCGAACCCGCCGGCGCCTCGACGGTGTTCCAACCCATGTGCGGCAGGATCGGCGCGTTCAGCCGCTCGACCGCCCCGGGCCACTCGGCGCAGCCGTCGGTGGTGATGCCGTGCTCGACGCCCTTCTCGAACAGGATCTGCATGCCGACGCAGATGCCCAGCACCGGGCGGCCGCCCGCGAGCCGGCGGCCGATGATCTGCTCGCCGCGGACCCCGCGCAGGCCGCTCATGCACGCGGCGAACGCGCCCACGCCGGGCACGACCAGCCCGTCGGCCTCCAGCGCGGTGTCGAAGTCGGCGGTGACGGTCACCTCCGGGCCGAGCCGGGCGATCGCCCGTTCGGCCGACCGAAGGTTCCCCGACCCGTAGTCCAGGACGGCGATCTTCGGGGACATCAGAGCGCGCCCTTGGTGGACGGGATGCCGTGCGCCCGCGGGTCGTGCGCGCACGCGTCGCGCAGGGCACGGGCCAGCGCCTTGAACTGCGCCTCCACGATGTGATGCGCGTTGCGGCCGTACGGCACGTGGATGTGCAGGCAGATCGCGGCGTTGAAGACGAACGCCTCGAAGATGTGCCGGGTCATGGTCGTGTCGTAGTCGGGCCCGATCATCGGCGCGATGCCCTCGGGCTCGGTGTGCACGAGGTACGGGCGGCCGGACAGGTCCACGGTGACCTGCGCGAGCGTCTCGTCCAGCGGCACGCTCGCGTTGGCGAACCGCTGGATGCCGGACTTGTCGCCCAGCGCCTCGCGGAACGCCTGGCCCAGCGCGATCGCGGTGTCCTCGATCGTGTGGTGGCTGTCGATGTGCAGGTCGCCGGCGGTCTTGACGGTCAGGTCGAACGAGCCGTGCTTGCCGAGCTGGGCCAGCATGTGGTCGAAGAACCCCACACCGGTGGCCACGTCGACCTGGCCGGTGCCGTCGAGGTCGATCTCGACGCTGACCCGGGTCTCCTTGGTGCCCCGCTCGACCCGCCCGGTGCGCCTACCCTGCTCACGTGCCGCAGGAGCGATCATCGACTCTCCTTCAGGGCGGTACGGAAGGCCGCCATCTCCTCGGGGGTGCCCACGCTGACGCGCAGCCATTCCGGCGGGCCGACCTCGCGGATCAGCACGCCACGATCAAGAATGCCCTGCCAGACCCGGCGCCGATCGGGGAACCGGCCGAACAGGACGAAGTTCGCGTCGGAGTCGGCCACCGTGAGGCCTTCGCCGCGCAGCCAGGCGACCAGGGCGTCGCGCTCGTCCCGCAGCGCCTGGACCGCGCCCAGCAGCTCCTCCTGGTGGGCGATCGCGGTGCGCGCGACCGCCTGGGTGACCGCCGACAGGTGGTACGGCAGGCGGACGAGCAGCAGCGCGTCGACCACGGCCGGGTCGGCGGCGAGATAGCCGACGCGCGTGCCCGCCATCGCGAACGCCTTGCTCATCGTGCGGGTGACGATCAGGCGCGGGTTGCCGGGCAGCAGCGACAGCGCGCTCGGCGTGCCCTCGCGCCGGAACTCCGCGTACGCCTCGTCCACGACGACCATGCCCGGCGCGACACGCAGGACCGCCTCGATCGCCTCGAGCGACATCGCCGTGCCGGTCGGGTTGTTCGGCGAGGTGAGGAACACGATGTCGGGCCGGTGCTCCTCGACCGCGGCGACCGCGCGCGCGGCCTCCAGCCCGAAGTCCTCGTCGCGATGGGCGTTGATCCACCTGGTGCCGCTCACCGCGGTGATGATCGGGTGCATGGAGTACGACGGCTCGAAGCCGATCGCCGAGCGCCCCGGGCCGCCGAACGCCTGCAGGATCTGCTGGATGATCTCGTTGGAGCCGTTCGCCGCCCACACCTGCCGCCCGGTGACGCCGTGCCCGAGGTAGTCGGCCAGGTCCTTGCGCAGCTCGACGGCGTCGCGGTCGGGGTAGCGGTTGAGGCCTCCGGCGATGTCCGCGATCGCCGCCGACAGGGCCGCGACCAGCCGCGGCGACGGCGGGTAGGGGTTCTCGTTGGTGTTGAGCCGGACCGGGACGTCGAGCTGGGGCGCGCCGTAGGGCTCCTGCCCGCGCAGGTCCTCGCGGATCGGAAGATCGCTCAGCGAGACGGTGCCGTCGGTCATTCGGGGATCCCCCACTCGAATCTCGCCTTGAGCGCGGCCCCGTGGGCCGGCAGGTCCTCGGCCTCGGCCAGCGTGACGACCCGGCGGGTCGCCTCGGCCAGGGCCGTCTCGCCGTAGTCGACGACGTGGATGCCGCGCAGGAAGGTCTGCACGGACAGCCCGCCGGAGTGGCACGCGCAGCCGCCCGTCGGCAGCACGTGGTTGGAGCCGGCCAGGTAGTCGCCGAGCGACACCGGCGAGTGCGGGCCGACGAAGATCGCGCCGGCGTTGCGCACCCGCGCGGCGACGGCCGCGGCGTCCGCGGTCTGGATCTCCAGGTGCTCGGCGGCGTAGGCGTCGACGACCTTCAGCCCGGCGGCGACGTCGTCCACGAGCACGATGCCCGACTGCCGCCCGGCGAGCGCCTCGGTGATGCGCTCGGTGTGCTTGGTCCGGGTGACCTGAGCGGCGAGCTCGCGCTCGACCGCGTCGGCGAGTCCGGTGGAGTCGGTCACCAGCACCGAGGCGGCGAGCGTGTCGTGCTCGGCCTGGCTGATCAGGTCGGCGGCGACCAGGACCGGGTCGGCGGTGGCGTCGGCGAGGATCGCGATCTCGGTCGGACCGGCCTCGGAGTCGATGCCGATCACGCCCTTGAGCAGCCGTTTCGCCGCGGCGACGTAGATGTTGCCGGGTCCGGTGACCAGGTCGGCCGGCCGGCACTCCTCGGTGCCGTAGGCGAACATCGCGATCGCCTGCGCGCCGCCGACGGCGTACACCTCATCGACGCCGAGCAGCGCGCACGCCGCGAGGATCACCGGGTGCGGCAGCCCGCCGAACTCCCGCTGCGCGGGCGAGGTGACCGCGAGCGAGCCGACACCGGCCTCCTGCGCGGGCACGACGTTCATGACCACGCTGGAGGGGTAGACGGCCCGGCCGCCCGGGACGTACAGCCCGACCCGCTCGACCGGCACCCACCGCTCGGTGACCGTGCCGCCGGGCACGACCTGGGTGGTGACGTCGGCGCGCCGCTGGTCGCGGTGGACCAGGCGCGCACGGCGGACGCACTCCTCGAGCGCGTCGCGCACGGCGGGATCGAGATCGTCGAGGGCGCGGCGGATCTCCTCCGCGGGCACCCGCGCGGACGCCAGGGCGACGCCGTCGAAGCGCTCGGTGTACTCCCGCACCGCCGCGGCTCCGCGATGTCGCACGTCGTCGCAGATCGGCCGGACCTTCGCCAGGGCGGCCTCGACGTCGAGCTCGGCTCGCGGCAGCACGGAGCGCAGGTCGCCGGGCAGGGACCCACGCAGATCGATACGGGATATCACCTGATCAGTCTACGAAGGACGCTCGGCGGCACGGGCGCCGGTCTCAATCATTGAGACCGGATCAACGGAGTTTTCGAGACGTTCACCGCGTTCCGCGCCTGTTCAGGACGGCTCCGCGCGGAGCGTGCCCTCGATCACCGTGACGGCCTCTCCGAGGAGCAGGACGCGGTCGCCCCGCACCTGGACGCGGACGTCGCCTCCGCGCGCCGACGCCTGGTGGGCGCGCAGGTCCGTACGGCCGAGGCGCTCGGCCCAGAACGGCGCCAGCATGCAGTGCGCCGACCCGGTCACCGGATCCTCCGGTACGCCCACGGCCGGGCCGAAGAACCGCGAGACGAAGTCGTAGGAGGAGTCCGGCGCCGTGACGCAGATCCCCCGGGCGTCGTAGCCGCGGAGCGCGGACAGGTCCGGGGTCAGCGAGCGCACGCTCCCGGCGTCGTCCAGAACCGCCAGAATGTCGTTCTGGACGTTGCGCCCGGTCCAGGACGGCGACGCGCCGAGCACTTCGGCCAGTCCCGCGGGCGGGTCGATCTTCTCCGGCGGGCAGGCCGGGAAGTCCATCACCAGCAGGCCGCCCTCCCGCCGTACGGTCAGGACGCCGCTGTGCAGGGTGGCGAAGCGGATCGGCCGGTCCGCCTGGACGGCGCCCGTCTCGTACAGCACGTGGGCCGCGGCGAGCGTCGCGTGCCCGCACAGGGCGACCTCGACGGCCGGGGTGAACCAGCGGAGCTCGAAGTCGGCGCCGGGGTCCTCGATCGGGCGCGGGAACGCGGTCTCGGACAGGTTCAGCTCCATCGCGACCCGCTGCATCCATGAGGGGTCGGCCGGACCGGCCAGGACGCAGACTCCTGCGGGGTTGCCGGCGAACGGCCGGCCGGTGAACGCGTCGACGACATGGATCCGCATGCCGTCACCGTACGGCGCACCACTCCGGAGGAGAACCGGGAGCCGGCGCGGGTCAGGCTCGCCGGGCGAAGGAGTCGACGCCCGGCTGGTCGTCGTCCGTTTGAGGGGTGGCCGTCTGGGGGGCGCTCGTCTGGGGGGCGTTCGCCACGAAGACGCCCCAGCGCCGCGGCCGGGCCACGACCCAGCCGAGGATGAAACCGACACACAGGCACGCGAGGACGAGGAAGATGAAGTTCAGCCACATGATGGGCCTCCCAGCGGGAGAGCAACCGGCGGTGTCGTCTTCGGCTTCGACCCGCCGGGCCGCGCGCCGTCTGCCCGCGCGGACGGTCCGACGTTAACGCCGCCCTATCCGGTGCTGTGTGCAGGTTGACGCGATCTAGCCCAAGGTGACTAGCGTCACACCACCCGGTGATGGCGCCGCCCGCCCCGACGCCTCTCATGGGAGGGCAGTCGGCCCTGTGGATCACGGCCGGCGCCTTTACATTGTAGATCAGTTACTGGAAGCGGAGATCGCCGAGAGGTCGTACGCTGGCGCGGTGACCGAACGGCTGCCGATCTTCCCGCTGGGGGCCGTGCTCTTCCCTGGGCTCGTCCTGCCCTTGCACGTGTTCGAGGAGCGCTACCGCCTCCTGATGAGCGATCTGCTCGACGGCGAGGAGCCACACCGGTTCGGAGTGGTCTCGATCGAGCTCGGCCACGAGGTCGGCCCCGGAGCCGCCCGCCGGCTCGCCCCCGTCGGCTGCACGGCCGAGATCCGCGACGTCCAGGAGGACGAGGACGGCCGGTACGACGTCGTCACGACCGGCGGCACCCGGTTTCGCATCGAGGACGTCGACGACTCGCTCGCGTACCTGTGCGCCGAGGTGACCCCGCTGCCGGAGGAGGACGGGCCGGGCGCGCAGGACGCGGTCCCGCCGGTGACCGGCCAGTTCCGGCGCTACTGCGACCGGCTCGTCGCGCACGGCGCGCAGGTCGCCGACCTGGACGACCTGCCGACCGAGCCGGGGCCGCTGTCCTACCTCGTGGCGGCCTCGCTGGTCCTGGACCGCACGGACAAACAGCGCCTCCTGCAGGCCGACGACGCCGCGGCGCGGCTGCGGCTGGAGTACGAACTGCTGAGGCGGGAGAATCTTCTGCTCGAGACGTTCCCGACCGTGCCGGCGTCGGAGTTCCTCGGCGGAGGCGTCAGCCCGAATTAAGGAGTCACGGCCGGTGGGTTCGAAGAGGAGCGGCGGCAAGGGCACGCCCGCGACCGTCGCGGCGACCCGCGCCGGGATCGCCTTCACCCTGCATCCGTACGAGACCGACGGCGGTGAGGAGTCCTACGGCGAGGCCGCCGCGGACGCCCTCGGCGTGCCGCACGATCGGCTGTTCAAGACGCTCGTGACCGAGGTCGACGGCGACCTCACCGTCGCGGTGGTGCCGGTGTCGGCCACGCTCGACCTCAAGGCGCTCGCCGGCGCTGCGGGCGGCAAGCGCGCGGCCATGGCCGACCCGGCGGCGGCCGAGCGCGTGACCGGGTACGTCCGGGGCGGCATCAGCCCGCTGGGGCAGCGCAAGAGGCTGCCGACGGTCGTGGACGCCTCCGCGTCAGGGTTCCCGACGATCTACGTCTCCGCCGGGCGGCGGGGCCTGCAGATCGAACTGGCCCCCGCCGACCTGGTCGGCCTGACCGGGGCCGCCACCGCGGACATCGCCCGCGACCGCGCGTGACTCGCGCCGGGCGACGTCCAGGGCCTCGAGCAGCCCGAACACCACGATCGCGATCAGCGGCCAGGCGATCACCACGCCCGCCGCGTGCAGGTCGAGCGCGCCCTTGGCCGCCGTGCCGTCGCGCGCCGTCCGCACCACGTGCTGGAAAGAGGAGCGCCCGATCATGCTGCCGGTCCACCACGCGATGAGCCCGGCGGCGATGCCGCCGACGCCGAGCGCGGCGAGCAGCCCCATCTCGCGCATCCGTCCGGCCAGGACGTAGGCGACGACGCCGCACAGCAGGCCGGCGCAGGCCGTCAGCACGGCGAACCAGCCGTCCGCGGCGATCAGCGTCTGGCTCTCCGGGTCGCCGAGGAGCGCCTTGCCGCCCGCGATCACGTACGTCGTGCGCGGCGCGACCGTGGTCCACAGCAGCCCGGCGGGAGCGCCGAGTACCGCGATCACGAGAGTCGCCGTCACTCCGATCCGAAGCTGGCCGGCCATCCGTACTTCCCCCCGCCTCTCGCCGATGATCGCAGCGTAGCGCCTGACCGGCGCATGGCCTGCCGTAGCTCCATGGCACGGGCCACGCGGAACCCCGCCCGTCGCACGGTTGGGCATGGGGCTCCGGGCGGTCTCTGAGATAGTGTGCCCGCCATGTCTGGATTCAGCCCGGCGTTCGACCGGCTGGGAGCGGCGTACGCGGCGATCGCGGCCCAGCAGCAGGAGGCCCTCGTCGACTTCCTGCCCGCCGCCGACTGGAGCGCCGACCTGGCCACCGGCACGTACACGCAGGGCGAGGTCACGCTGAAGGTCGCTCTTCTCGGCAGCTACGCCGAAGAGAACCGCAGCTGGCTGTGGGGGTGGGCGAACCCGCAGTTCGGCCCCGACCACCCGGCGGTCGTGAACCCGACGGCGATCGGGGCGCGCCTCGCCGTCGCCGAGCTGACCGCACGGGAGCTGGACCTGTCCTGGTACGACGGCCCCGCGCGCAGCGGCGGCGACATCGTGGCGATGGCCACTACCGGTCTGATCGGCTCACCGGGCACGATCCCCGGCAGCTACGAGGGCGGCGTGGCCTACTTCGCCATCCAGGACGCGTCCGCCCCGGTGCCCGGCTGGGACTCCCTGACCGCACCCCGGATGATCACCAGCGGGCTGACGCTCTTCCCGGCCGACCACCGGCTGACGGTCGCGCGGTTCTTCGGCCACCACCGGCTGCCCTTCCGCGAGGACGAGACGTCGATCGTCGCGACGCTGCCCGAGGGCGGCACGTGCGTGGCCGAGTTCGACGGCGAGGACCGGTTCGTCTCCCTGTCGATGGAGTTGGTCGCGCGCTGAGGCGCCGCCGGCGGAAAACCGCTGGACCGTTCCGCGCCGGCGACCGTAATCTGCGTGGCATGTTCGGCATGGCCGCGTTCTGCTCGCCCGCGCACCTCGATGCGCCGGGCGCCGCGGCCGTGCTCTCCGACGGCCTGCGACGCTGACCCTCCTCCGCCCCGTCCTTCGAGAACCCGCGGAGGAGGGTGGCGCGGCGGTCCCCCGGCGGGCCGCCCCGGTTCTCACGTCCACCTCTTCTGACGCGAGGACACATCATGACCAAGCGGTTGTACGAACGCGGCAAGCCGCACCTCAACATCGGCACGATGGGGCACGTCGACCACGGCAAGACCACCCTCACCGCGGCGATCACCGCGGTGCTGGCCCGGCAGGGGCTGGCGAAGGTCGTGCCGTTCGAGGGCATCGACCGGGCCCCGGAGGAGCGGGACCGCGGCATCACCATCAACATCGCGCACGTCGAGTACGAGACGCCGACCCGGCACTACGCCCACGTCGACATGCCCGGCCACGCCGACTACGTCAAGAACATGGTCACCGGCGCGGCCCAGATCGACGGGGCGATCCTGGTCGTGTCCGCGCAGGACGGCGCGATGCCGCAGACCCGCGAGCACGTCGTGCTCGCCCGTCAGGTCGGCGTCCGCCACATCGTCGTCGCCCTCAACAAGGCGGACACGGTCGAGGCCCCTTCGGGGGCGGCGGGGCGTGGCCACGGGGGTGAGGACGCCGAACTGCTGGACCTGGTCGAGCTGGAGGTACGGGAGCTGCTGACGCAGTACGGCTTCCCCGGTGAGGAGATCCCGATGGTCCGGGTGTCCGGCCTGCGGGCGCTCGAGGGCGACCCGTACTGGGTCCGCCGGATCGAGGACCTCCTCGCCGCGGTCGACGCGTACGTGCCGGTGCCGGCGCGGATCCTGGACCGGCCGTTCCTGCTGCCGATCGAGAACGTCCTGACCATCACCGGCCGCGGCACCGTCGTGACCGGAGTGGTCGAGCAGGGCGCGATCCGGCTCGGCGACCACGTCGAGGTCGTCGGCCTGGGCGACACGTTCGCGACGGTCGCGACCGGCCTGGAGACGTTCGGCCAGACCATGGACCACGCCGAGGCCGGCGACAACACGGCCGTACTGCTCCGCGGCGTACGACGCGAGCAGGTGCGCCGCGGTCAGGTCGTGAGCGCGCCGGGCACGATCCGGCCGCACGCGGGGTTCCGCGCCGAGGTGTACGTGCTCGGCACGGACGAGGGCGGCCGCAACGGCCCGTTCTTCAGCGGGTACCGGCCGCAGTTCCACCTGCGGACGACGGACGTGCCCGGCGAGATCGAACTGGACGAGGGCGGCATGGCGCTGCCCGGCGACACGGTCACGATGACCGTGGCCCTGGGCCGCGCGGTGGCACTGGACGAGGGGCTGGGCTTCGCGATCCGCGAGGGCCGCCGCACGGTCGGCGCCGGCACCGTGACCGCCCTGCTCGACTGACCGCGCTTCCGGGGATCCCGCCACGGCGGGATCCCCGGGGTGCGCCAGACCATCCCAACACGGGCCCCACCCACCACGGGCCCCACCCACCGCAGGGCCCTCCCACCGCAGGGCCCTCCCACCGCAGGGCCCTCCCACCGCAAGGCCCTCCCACCGCAAGG
>NZ_JBHLZP010000330.1:9424-9682 GCF_042429965.1 Actinoallomurus acaciae | reverse complement strand
ATTTTGGTGATCGGGCGTTGGCCGGGTCTCAGGAGACGTGGGATTTCACCGCCAAGGCCCAGACCAAATGCATCGTTCTCTCCCTGTCGCGCGAGGCGTTCGACGAACTCGCCGGGCAGTCCGAAGAACTGCGCGACCATCTCGCCGGCCTCCGCGACCAGGAGCGGCCGGCGCAGAACAGACACGGCGAGGCCGCGATCGCGCTGGCGTCGGGACACGCGGGTGAGCCGGTGCTGCCGGGCACGTTCGTGGACTATG
>NZ_JBHLZP010000330.1:0-9302 GCF_042429965.1 Actinoallomurus acaciae | reverse complement strand
AGGCGCTGCGGGAACGTCAGGAGTACGAACTGGTCAACAACCGCGAGTTCGGCCTGCTCCACAACGCCGACCTCAAACAGCGCGTCCACACCCGGAACGGCCCGCCCACCCCGGACGACATGGACGATCTGCTCGGCCGCCGCCGTAAGACCCGCTTCTTCCTCGCCCACCCGAGGGCCATCGCCGCGTTCGGCCGTGAGTGCAGTCGCCGGGGCGTCTACCCGCAGAACGTCGAGGTGGAGGGCCACGTCGTGAGCGCCTGGCGCGGCGTGCCGATCCTCCCCTGCGACAAGCTCCCGATCGGTGACGACCGTACGACCTCCATCGTCGCGATGCGGACCGGCGTCGACGATCAGGGCGTCATCGGCCTGCACCAGACCGGCATCCCGAACGAGGTACAGCCGAGCCTGTCGGTGCGCTTCATGGGGATCAACGATCAGGCCGTCCTGTCCTATCTCGTCAGCGCGTACTACTCCGCCGCGGTTCTCGTGCCCGACGCGCTGGGCATCCTCGAGAACGTCGAGATCTCCCGCTGACGAGGGGTGCCCTATGACCGAGCGAAGCCGGGGAACCGGGGAGACGCCTCAGCGGTCGCTCCCTCCGACGGAGGAGGGTTCATGACGACCACCGACCATCCGAGGACCACCCGCGCGGCGGACGAGATCCTGGCGTGGAGCCGGAGCATGGTCGACCCGGCGCTCCGCGCGGCCGTCGACACGCTCCCCGCACCGATGCGGCTGGTCGCGGGCCACCACTTCGGCTGGTGGGACGAGCGCGGCCAGGTGGCCAACGCCGCCGGGGGCAAGGCGATCCGTCCGACGCTCACCCTGCTGGCCGCCGAGGCCGTGGGCGCCGAGCCGTCGGCGGCGGTGCCCGCCGCAGCCGCGATCGAGCTGGTGCACAGCTTCTCACTGCTGCACGACGACGTGATGGACGGCGACCGTACGCGCCGGCATCGCCCCACGACCTGGGCCGCGTTCGGGGTGGGCGCCGCGATCCTCGGCGGCGACGCGTTGCTGACGCTCGCCTTCGACGTGCTGGCGGCCAGCGGGCATCCGGCCGCCACCGAGGGCATGCGGTGGCTCAGCGCCGCCGTGCAGAGTCTCGTCGCCGGCCAGAGCGCCGACATCGCGTTCGAGACGCGTGCCGATGTGGAACTGTCCGAGTGCTTGTCGATGGCCGGGGGAAAGACCGCCTCACTGCTGGGCTGCGCGTGCGGCCTAGGCGCGCTGTTCGCCGGCCGGCCCGACCAGGCGGCCCGGCTGCGCACCTTCGGCGAGCAACTGGGCCTGGCGTTCCAGCTGGCCGACGACCTGCTGGGCATCTGGGGCGACCCGAAGCTCACCGGCAAGCCCGTCTACGCCGACCTGCGCCGGAGAAAGAAGTCACTGCCGGTGGTCGCCGCTCTGACCTCGGGCACACCGACCGGCCGTGAACTGGCCACGCTCTACCACCGCGACCTGCCCCTCTCCGACGCCGAACTGATCTACGCGGCCGACCTGGTCGAACGCGCCGGAGGCCGCACCTGGTGCCGACGAAAGTCCGACGACCTGCTCACCGACGCCCTCCACCACCTGCGCTCAGCGAACCCGGCCACCCGCCCCGCGGACGAACTGACCACACTCGCCCGAATGATCACCCACCGGGATCACTAGCACGGCGTCCACATACGCTCACCGGGCGCACGGTTGTGGAGGGCGCCCCTCACACGAACCGGGGCCCGCCGACACGGTGAAGGTCCGTGGACACGGCACCGGCCCTTGACCCAGAGTCCCGCTGTCCCACCACGCGCCGCCGACGCCGGGCCTCGGCGCCGTACACACAGCCGTCGTCTGGCGCACGCCGGTCAGAGCTGTGGGGTGGCGGGCGTGATGATCCGGAGATCGGGGGGCCGGGTCAGGTGGTGATGGGATGAGCGGACTGGAAGGCCAGCCGTCGGTCGGCGTCGGCGGCGAGGTCGGTGAGCAGGTCGTCGAGCGCCATGAACGCCTCCCATGGCTCCTGTCCGGCGGTGGTCGCGAGGTGGTCGACGACACGCTGCTCCAGGTCGGGCACGCGTTTGCCCTTCCACACCTTGTCGGCCAGGCTCACCAGCAGGTCCTCGAACGTGACGTCCGGTCCGTCCCAGGTGCCATGGGTTCGCGCGAAGCGCGCGTGCCTCTCCTCTACGCCGTGGTCGAGCAGCAGCCGATATCCGCGCTGTTCGTGTTCCGAGCCGGGTCCCGAGAGTTCCTCGATCACGTAGGTCTTCCCGACGTCGTGTGTGGCCGCGCCGTACCGTACCGCCTCCTGGTCGACGTCCACCCCGGGAAACCGTTCGTCCAGTGAGTCGAGGAGTCGGCACGCGACGTCGTGCACCGCCCGCAGGTGCGCCCCGAGCCGAGGCGGCGCGTCGAGCCGGCGGAGCAGCCCGTTCACCTCCTCGGGCAGCAGCCGAAGCCCGGCCTCCCCACACAACGCCCGATCGAGAGCCGAGGATGCCATCCGCGCACGATAGTGAACCCCGGCCCGATCCGCACCGCCCCGGCCGCGACGTACGTCCCGATGGCCCGGTCATCGTACGGCGGGGCGTCGATGTCACCGGACGCTACGGTCCCGGGCATGGGCTGCCCCTGAGTCTCTGTCTCGGCGATCTCGAAAAGGCCCTGGGCTTCGACGGCACAGCTCTGCCGGATGAGCAGAGGTGGCTACGGCGGGCGGCTGTGGGACGCTGACCGTCATGGGGGCATCCGACAGGCGTGAGCGTGTTCGTCGGAGTTACGACGTGGTCGCCGAGCCGTACGCGACCGGATTCCGGGACGAGCTCGCGCACAAGCCGCTCGACCGGGCGCTGCTCAACGCACTGCTGGAGCAGGCCGGTCCCGGGGCGCCCGTGGCGGATCTCGGCTGCGGGCCCGGACATGTCACCGGCTGGCTCGCCGCCCAAGGCGCGGCCGCGGTCGGTGTCGACCTGTCGGGTGCGATGGTCGAGCTGGCCCGTAAGGAGCATTCTGCCGTCGGGTCTCGTCAGGGTGGGGCGCGTGAGTTCGGCGTCCAGGGTGCGGCCGCGGCCGGTGTCGAGTCGTCGGGTGCGGTGGTCGAGTCGGCACGCGGGGAGCATCCCGCCGTCGAGTTTCGTCAGGGTGATCTGCTCGACCTGCCCGCTCGTGACGGTGAGTTCGCCGCCGTCGTCGCCCTGTACTCGATCATCCATTTGACCGCGGCCGAGCTGCCCCGGGCCTTCCAGGAGATTCACCGGGTGCTCCGTCCGGGGGGTCCGGTGCTCGTCTCGTTTCACATCGGCTCCGAGGTTCGGCATCTGACCGAGTGGCTGGGGCGTGAGGTCGACATCGACTTCCACTTCTTCGCGCCGGGTGACGTCGCCGAGGCGCTCGACGCCACCGGCCTCACGACGTACGCGCGGCTCGAACGTGTGCACCACCCCGAGGAGGTCGAGACGCGTCGCGCGTACCTCATGGCGCGTCGTCGATGACGAGACCGGCGATGTTCCGCCTCCAGCGGGCAGAAAGCCGGAAATAGCCACGTACTCTCATATAAGCATTTACCTGCTAACGCCATTTCAGCAAGTTTGCCCAATGTTCGTCTATGGGCTCTTTCTCTCGCAAACCTGCGATCCCTAGGTTCCTGATGCTGAAGTTCGAGCCAAGGGAGAACCGCATGCAGAGGAGCCCCGCCGTACGGGCTCGCGGGATCACGAAGTCCTTCGGCGATGTGGTCCTCGCACTCGACGGCGTCGACCTCGACGTGGCGAGCGGGCAGGTCCACGGCCTGGTCGGCCCGAACGGCGCGGGCAAGACCACGCTCCTCGGTCTGCTGCTGGGCCTCGCGGTCGCGGACGGTGGCAGCCTCGAGATCCTGGGTACGCCGGTCGGGCGGACGCTCGCCGTCCCCGACGGTGTCGCGGGCTTCGTGGACGGGCCCGGGCTCTATCCGTCGCTCACCGCGCGGCAGAACCTCTCCGCCCTGCTCTCACTGCGCGGGTACGACAGCGGCAACGCCGTCAGCGTCGACGACGCACTGGAGCAGGTGGGACTCACAGACGTCGCCGACGACCGCATCCGGGGGTTCTCGCTGGGCATGCGCCAGCGCCTCGGGCTGGCCGCCGCGCTGCTCACCACACCACGACTGCTCGTGCTCGACGAGCCGGCCAACGGTCTGGACCCGGCCGGCAAGCGCCACGTGCACCGCGTCATCACCCGGCTCGCCGAGGACGGGACCGCGGTGGTCCTGTCCAGCCACCGGATGGACGACCTCGCCGCGCTGTGCTCCGAGGTCACCCTCCTGTCCACCGGGCGGGTCGTCTTCTCCGGGCCGGTGAGCAAACTCGCCGCCGAGAGCGGGGAGCTCGACTACCGGGTGCGCACCTCCGACCGGGCGGCCGCCCACCAGGTGGCGCTGGACACGCCGGGCCTGCGCGTCGTACCCGGTCGTGACCGTGCCGAGCTGGACGCCGACGTGCTCGTGGTCCGCGGACCCGTGCCCGCCCTCGACGAGCTGGTGGTACGGCTGGTGCACGCCGACGTGGCGGTACGAGAGCTGGCGCCCGTGGTGACGCCGCTCGAGGCCGCGTTCCTGGCCCTGACCGGGGCCGAAGAGACCGATGCCGGAGAGACCGATGCCGGAGAGACCGGCAAGGAGGGCTCGTGACCGAGCGGAGTGAGGGAATCGAAGGCGCGCGATCGCTCCCTCCGGCGAAGGAGGACTCATGACCGCGACCGTCGCGCCGCCCTCGGTCGAGGCCCGGCCGGCACCGGTGCTGCGGGGATACCGGTTCGAGCTGGTCAAGCTGCTGTCCCAGTGGCGGATCCGGGTGCTGCTGCTCGCCTGCTGGATCGCCCCCGCGGGCTTCGTGGCCGCGGTGAGCCTGCAGAGCATGCTGCCCGCCGACACGGTCTTCGGCCGCTGGATGCACACCACCGGCTGGGCGGGGGCCCTGGTCGTGCTCGACTTCTCGCGGAGCTGGGCGCTCCCGCTGCTGACGGCGCTGGTCGCCGGGGACGTCTTCGCGGCCGAGGACCGGCTGGGCACCTGGCGCCACCTCCTCGTGGCGGTCCGCTCGCCGAGGCGGATCTTCGTGGCGAAGGGCATCGCCAGCCTCACCGTGCTCCTGCTGCTGGTGGCGGGGCTGGCCATATCGGGCATCGCCGGCGGACTGCTCGCGGTCGGCGACCGGCCGCTCGTCGGCATGGACGGCCATCTCCTCACCCCGGGGGCGGCGGCCGGCACGGTCCTGCTCTCGTGGGTCTGCGTGCTGGCGCCGACGCTGGCGTTCGCCGCGATCGGCCTCCTCGGCTCGGTGGCCCTGGGCCGGTCCACGATGGGGCTGCTGACGCCCGCGCTGCTCGCCTTCGTGCTGCAGCTCGCGCAGCTGCTGCCGCTGCCGGTGGCCCTACAGCTGGCCCTGCCGAGCCACGCCTTCCTCGCCTGGCGCGGGCTCTTCACCAGCCCGGCGCAGGTGGGTCCCCTCATCGTCGGCCTCGTGGTGAGCCTGGCGTGGGCGGCCGTCGCCACCGCGCTGGCCTACCACCTGTTCGTGCGCCGCGACTTCACGGACCTGGCGTACGACGGTGCGGGCCGGCGTGCCCTCCTGGCGGGGGCGCTGCCGCTGGCCGGACTGGTCGCCCTCGCCGTCGTCGTGCTCATCGGGGCGACCCCGGCCAAGGGCTCCGGGATCGAGCGGGCCAAGGTGGAGAACTCGCTCGCCACGGTGTACGCCCACCTCTACCGGATGCAGACGCGGGAGCTTCACCGTCCCGAGGTCACCGAGGCCCAGCTGCGGGCCACCGCGTCCTGCGACAAGGGCGGCTCGCGGGTCCCCGACCACGGACCGGGCAACGACTGGCGCTGCGTCGTGTCCTGGCACCTTCCCGGCACGACCGCCGTCGGCCAGGCCGTCTACCAGCTCGACGTCACCGCTGATGGGCGGTACGTCGCGGACGGAGACGGACCCAAGGAGGTGAACGGCTACTTCCAGGTGCGCACCTCGACCGGCGACGCACCCAACCCTCTGTGGCAGTTCGACGGGAACGTCGACCTGCTCGCAAGCGCTCCGAAGGAATGATCCATGCACGTCACGCGTCAGCGCGTCGTGAAGTCCCGTCGTAAGTTCCTCGAAAGACGCACCCGGCGCCGGATCCACACGGTGGCGGCCGGCACCGCGGCTCTCGCCGTCGCCGGCGGGAGTATCGCCTACGCCTCCACCGACGGGTTCGGCACCCAGCAGGTCGGCCAGACCACCAGGAACGGCCAGGTCGTGTCCAGCGACCAGTACATCAAGCCGATCGGCCGGCGCCTCGTCATCAACCCCGGCAAGATCATGTCGTCCTCGGTCAGCCCGGACGGCACCCACCTCGCGGCCTCGGTCACCGACGGCGGGATGGCGCTCGCCATCGTGAACCTGAAGGACTGGAAGGTCCAGCAGCTCGTCGGCAACAACGCGGCGGCGGACCTGAAGATCAGCGGCAACGACGTGGGCCAGGAAGGCCCCACGTACTCGCCCGACGGCTCGCAGCTGTGGCTGGGCCAGACCGATGGGTACACCAAGTTCACCGTGAACTCGGACGGCACCCTGGCCGGCCCCACGTCCATCAAGATCCCGGCGGACGGGCCCAAGCACGCGCTGGTCGCCCAGCCGGTGTTCGCGCCCGACGGCAAGACCGTGTACTCCGCCGTCAACGGCCAGAACCGCGTGGTCGCCATCGACACGGCGACCGGCGCCATCCAGCAGAGCTGGAACGTGGGCAACGCCCCGCGCGGCATGGTCAGGGTCGGGAACAAGCTCTACGTCAGCAACGAGGGCGGCCGCCCGGCGAAGGCCGGCGACACCACGATCAACTCCTACAACACCCAGGTGCCGGCCGACCCGAAGACCGGTGCCACCACCACCGGCACGGTCAGCGTCATCGACCTGGCGAACCCGGCCGCCGTCAGGAGCATCGACGTCGGTCTGCACCCGACCGCCCTGTACGCCGCTAACGGGGCGCTGTTCGTCCCCAACACCGCCAGCAACGACGTGTCGGTCATCGACCCGTCCAAGGACAAGGTCGTCCAGACCATCGCCACCCGGCCGTGGCCGGAGGCGTCGGTGGGTTACGAGCCCGACGCGGTGACGCTCACCAGGAACGGTCATCTGCTGGTGACGCTCGGCCGCGCCAACGCGGTCGCCGTCTACCGGTACACCAGGCCGCTGGAGCCGGTCAGCTACGTCGGCCTGCTCCCGACCGACTACTTCCCCTCGGAGATCACCACCGTCGGCAACGACGTGCTGGTCTCCAACACCCGCGGAATCGACGCCCTCCGTACGCCGCCCGCCGACAGCGCCGGGCACGGCACCCACGACACGACGTCGAGCCTGCAGAGGTTCACGCTGCCGAGCGACGGCGTCATCAGGGCGTACACGGCCAAGGTCTTCCAGCAGAACGGCTGGACCCCGGGCTCGGTGCAGAGGTCCAGGGGCCGGGGCGCCAAGCCGGTCGCGGTCCCGGCGAAGCTCGGCGACCCCTCGACGATCAAGCACGTCTTCCTGCTCGTCAAGGAGAACCGGACCTACGACCAGCTCTTCGGCGACATCGCGAAGGGCAACGGTGACCCGTCGGTGGCGCAGTTCGGTGAGAACGTGACGCCGAACCAGCACGCGCTGGCCGACCAGTTCGGGCTGTACGACAACACCTACGACATCGGCACGAACTCCGCGGAGGGGCACAACTGGCTGATGCAGGCCGACGACCCGGAGTACACCGAGTCCTCGGCCGGTGAGTACCTGCGCAGCTACGACACCGAGAACGACGCGCTCGGCCACCAGCGGAGCGGCTTCATCTGGACCGGTGCGCAGGCGGCCGGCAAGACCGTGAAGGACTACGGCGAGTTCCAGTCGATCGAGAGCAAGCCGTCCGGCGCGACGTGGCAGAACCTGTACTGCGACGCCAAGACCATGGACGCGACCGGGAACCCCACCGCGTACCCCATCGGAACGGGCTCGGCGATCCCGTCGCTCAACCAGGTGTCGGTGCCCGGCTTCCCGATGTTCGACACCAGCGTTCCGGACGTCTACAAGTACCAGATCTGGAAGCAGGACTTCGAAAAGAACGGTCCGGCTAACCTGAACATGTTCTGGTTCTCCAACGACCACACCGGCGGTCCGGCGAACGCGGCCGCCCAGGTCGCCGACAACGACCTCGCGGTCGGCAGGGTGGTCGACGAGATCTCGCACAGCAAGTACTGGAAGGACTCGGCGATCTTCGTCGTCGAGGACGACTCCCAGGCCGGTCTCGACCACGTCGACGGCCACCGTGCCCCGATCCAGATCATCAGCCCCTGGGCCCAGCACGGCACCGTCGACGACCACTACTACTCGCAGATCACCATGATCCGCACCATCGAGCAGATCCTCGGGATCCACCCGATGAACCAGAAGGACAGCGCCGCCACCCCGATGACGCGGGCCTTCACCAAGAAGCCCGACAACACCCCGTTCACCGCGGTGCCGAACCGCACGTCGCTGACGTTGGGCGTGTCGCCCCTGCCGACCTGTGGCGCGGACACCCCCGCGGCGCAGAACCCGAAGGCCCCGGCCGCGCCGACGACCACGGCGGTGCCGGCGGCCGAGCAGCAGGTGGCGGCGCAGTGGCAGAAGTGGCAGTCACAGCAGCACTTCACCGGGCCCCTCGCCAAGGCGGACTCCGCCAACCCCGAGCAGATGAACCACTTCACGTGGTACCAGACGCACGGGTTCGCCAAGCCCTACCCGGGCGAGACGAAGGTCTACGCGCCGGACAAGATCCCCGGCGCCTACATCCCGTCGTCGGACACCGACTGATGTAGGGACCCCCAGGAGGGGCCCCTGGCCGGCGTCGGCCGGGGGCCTCTTCTCCGTCCTGCGCGGCGCGCCGGGACTCAGCGGCCCACCGCGATCTCCCGTCCGACACCCGACAGCTTCTCGGGGTTGCGGACGAAGTAGAGCCCGGTGACGAGGCCGTCCTCGACCCGCATCGCCACGACGCCGTCGACCTCCCCGCCGAGCCGCAGGATGAGACCCGGGTGGCCGTTGACCTGTACCGGCTCGACCGACATCCGGGAGCCGGCCCGGTCCATGCCGACGGCCAGCAGACGAGCCACCTTCGCGACGCCCACGACGGGCTGCCGCACGGCCTGCTTGAGCCCACCGCCGTCGCTGAGGACGACGACGTCCGGCGCGAGGATGTCGAGCAGGCCCTGCAGGTCGCCGGTCTCGATCGCCTGTTGGAAGGCCTGGATCGCGTTTCGGGTCTCGGTCGGGGAGACGATGCCGCGTGGGCGGCGGGCGG
>NZ_JBHLZP010000329.1:0-14340 GCF_042429965.1 Actinoallomurus acaciae | reverse complement strand
CGCGTCGTACGCGCTGGGCGCCGCGCCGGTCCGCGGCGACCTGGCCAACCTGTACGAGGCGGGCGACGCGATGGTCAAGGTCCCGCGTGACCCGGGCAGCAACGACCTGCTCGAACGCGAGGCCGTCGCGCTGCGGCAGCTGCCCGAGGACGGCGACGGGCGGTTCCTGCCGTACGTCCCGCGCCTGCTGGAGAGCTTCCGGCACCGCGACGAGGCGACGGGCGCCGAGCGCCGCGTCAACGCGATCGCCCGCCTCGACGGCTTCCACCCGCTCACCGACGTGCGCGCCGCCCACCCGGACGGGGTGGATCCCCGCGACGTCGCGTGGATGTGGCGGCGGCTGCTGGTCGGGCTCGGCTTCGCGCACCGGGCCGGCGTGCTGCACGGCGCGGTGCTCCCCGAGCACGTGCTGATCCATCCCGGGCGGCACGGCCTCGTGCTGGTCGACTGGTGCTACTCCGTGCCCGGCTGTCATCCGGACCGCAGCGGACGGGTGCCGGCCATGGTCCCCCGCCGGGCGGACTGGTATCCGCCGGAGGTGCCCGCACGCGAACCGGCCGGCCGCGGCACCGACATCTTCATGGCCACCCGCTGCATGACCTACCTCATGGCCGATCGCGCGCCCAAGCCGCTGCGGACGTTCGCGCGCGGCTGCCTGCTCCCCGCGCGGCACCGCCGGCCCCAGGACGCCTGGCGGCTGCTCGCCGAACTCGACGACCTGCTCGAACGGCTGTACGGCCCGCGCCGTTTCCGGCCGTTCCACCTGCCTGCCATCCCCCACACGAGAGGAAACTGACTCATGGGAAGCGGAACCTGGTCCACGGACGTCTACGACGCGGGCGCGCACTACCGCGCGGCCCACGGCGTCAGCGCCTTCGCCTACAGCGACAGCGGCGCGCGCACGACGCACGAGGACCTCGACCCGTACGGCGTGACCGTGCGCGAGAGCCGCGACAACGACGAGCACCCCGAGTCGCTCGCGCTGGCCGTGCTGTTCGACGTCACCGGCTCGATGCTGACCGTGCCGCGCACCCTCCAGACGAAGCTGCCGGACCTGCTCGGCCTGCTCATGCGCAAGGGGTACGTCGAGCACCCCCAGATCCTGTTCGGCGCGGTGGGCGACGCCACCTGCGACCGGGCGCCCCTGCAGGTCGGCCAGTTCGAGTCCGACAACCGGATGGACGACGACCTCGGCAAGATCCTGCTCGAGGGCGGTGGCGGCGGCCAGATGACCGAGTCCTACGAGCTAGCCATGTACTTCATGGCGCGGCACACGGCCATGGACTGCCTGGAAAAGCGCGGGCGGCGCGGCTACCTGTTCCTCATCGGCGACGAGCTGGCCTATCCGAAGGTGAAGGCGCGGGAGATCGCCAAGGTCATCGGCGGTGAGCCGGGCGAGGACATCCCGCTGGAGTCGGTCATCGCGGAGCTGAAGCGCAAGTTCGAGGTCTACTTCATCATCCCCGAGGGCGCGAGCCACTCCGGCGACGACCGCCTGCTGGACTTCTGGCGCGGCCACCTCGGCCAGAACGTCATCCGGCTGGACGACCTCGACGCCGTCTGCGAGACGATCGCGCTGACCGTCGGCCTCGCCGAGGACGCGGTCGACCTGGACGAGGGCCTGGACCACCTGCGCGAGTTCGGCTCGGCCGCCGGCGACTCGGTCTCCCGCGCCCTCGCGCCGCTGAACGCCCACCGTGGCCAGGTCACGGTCACGCCCGCCCCGACCGGCCTCGACCCGGCCGACACCGAGGTCACGCGGCTGTGAGCGAGCGAACCGGAACGCACGCGGCCCCGGCGGAGGAGGGCCCGTGGCCGAGCATGTGATCATCGTCGATCTGGGGTACGGGGACGCGGGCAAGGGCACGGTCGTCGACTGGCTCTGCGCCCGCGGCCCGTACGCCGCGGTGGTGCGGTTCAACGGCGGCGCGCAGGCGGCCCACAACGTCGTGACCACCGACGGGCGGCACCACACGTTCGCCCAGTTCGGCTCGGGGACGTTCACGCCCGGTGTGGTGACGCACCTGTCCCGGTTCATGCTGGTGGACCCGCTCGCGCTGGCCGCGGAGTCGGCCCACCTGGCGGCCGTCGGCGTCGGCGACGCGCTGGAGCGGCTGACGGTCGACCGCGACGCGCTGCTCACCACGCCGTACCACCGCGCGGCGAACCGGGCGCGGGACACCGCGCTGCGGCACGGCTCGTGCGGCATGGGCATCGGCGAGACCGCCGCGTACGCGCTGACCGGCGATGAGGCCCCTCGTGTGGGTGACTGCCGCTCCCCCGCGCGGCTGCGCCGCCGGCTGAGGCTCCTGCGCGACCATCTCTTCGACGAGCTCGGGCCGCTCGACGTGCCGGCGATCGAGGAGTGCGTCACCCGCCTCACCGCCGTCGGCGCGCGGGTGCGGATCACCGGGGAGGGCTTCCTGCGGACGCTGCTGCGCCGCGGTCCCGTCGTGTTCGAGGGCGCGCAGGGTGTGCTGCTGGACGAGCGCTTCGGCTTCCACCCGTACACCACGTGGTCGACGACGACCTTCGCGAACGCCGGGACGCTGCTCGACGAGGCGGGCCCCGCCGCATGTCGCGGCGGCGTGCGGCGCGTGGGCGTGCTGCGGGCGTACCAGACGCGGCACGGGCCGGGCCCGTTCGTGACCGAGGACCCGCTGCTCGACCGGCCCGAGCCGCACAACCGGCACGGCCGGTGGCAGGGTGCGTTCCGTACCGGGCACCTCGACGCGGTCGCGCTGCGGTACGCGCTCGCGGTGTCCGGCGGCGCGGACGCCCTGGCCGTCACGCACCTCGACGCGCCGGCCCCGCTGCTCTGCCGTGCCTACGACATCGGCGACCGGATCGCCCCGGCCGCGGACCTGGCCGGCCAGGCGCTGCTCGGCGAGCGGCTCCTGACCGCACGGCCTCGCTACGAGCCGCTGGGCGACGATCCGGCGGGTGCGATAGAGGACGCTCTCGGCGTGCCGATCTGGATTCGATCCTATGGTCCGGCGGCGTCGGACAAGGCGGCGTCGAACAGCGGAGACGCCGCGGCACGGCGGGTTCACGCGGTCGCCTGACGCGCCGGGGTGGCCGGCGCATCCCCGCCCATCCGGGATCATTGACGCATGACGATGACCGCCGTCACCACGCCTGTCCGACGTGACCGTCAAGCGCGGCTCGCGGTGGCCGTCACCTTCGGGCTGCACGGTGTGGCGGCGGGCAGCTGGGCCGGTCGCGTCCCCTGGGTCAAGGAGGCACGGCACCTGTCCTCCGCCGGGCTGGGCCTGGCGCTGATGGGGGCCGCCGTCGGCGGTCTGGTCGCCGCGCCCCTCGCCGCCTTGCTGATCGGGCGGTTCGGCAGCCGGGGCATGACGCGGGTCGGCGGCGTCACGATGGCGGTGAGCGTCTCCCTCATCGCGATCGCGCCCTCACTGCCCACGATCTTCGCGGCGCTGGTGCTGTTCGGCGCGACCGGCGGCGTGCTCGACGTCGCGATGAACGCCAACGGCGTCGTCGTGCAGGAGAGGTACGGGCGTTCGATC
Organism: Actinoallomurus acaciae; assembly: GCF_042429965.1. Classification (NCBI taxonomy): domain Bacteria; kingdom Bacillati; phylum Actinomycetota; class Actinomycetes; order Streptosporangiales; family Thermomonosporaceae; genus Actinoallomurus; species Actinoallomurus acaciae. The sequence continues at coordinate 10,810 of NZ_JBHLZP010000329.1, read as the reverse complement.
ATGTCCGGGCTGCACGGCATCTGGAGCATCGGCGGCCTGACCGGCTCCGGGCTCGCGGGCCTGGCCGCCCGCGCCGGCATGGGCGCCCCGACGCACCTGCTCATCGTCGGGATCGCCCTGGGCGTGGTGAGCGTCGTGTCGGGGTTCTGGCTCATCCCGGCGCCGCGGGCGGCCACCGGGAAGGTCTTCGCGATCCCCGACCGCGGCCTGCTCCTGCTCGGCGCGGTCATCTTCTGCGGACTGTTCGCCGAGGCCGCCGCCGCGGACTGGAGCGCGGTCTACCTCCACACCGCCGCGGACGCCCCACAGGACGTCGCCGCGTGGGGATACGCCGCGTTCTCGCTGGCCATGGCCGGTGCCCGCCTGCTGGGCGACCGACTCGTCGCACGGGTCGGGCCGGCCCGGCTCGTCCGCGCGGCGGCGCTCACCGGTGCCGCCGGGCTGGCGCTCGGCCTGCTGGTGCCCGTGACGGCGGTGGTGATCGTCGCCTTCGCCATTCTCGGGATCGGCATGGCCACGGTGGTTCCGCTGACGTTCAGCGCCGCGGGCCGTACGCCGGGCCACGATCCGGGCACGGCGGTCGCGGCCGTCGCCACGGTCGGGTACGCCGGCTGGCTGCTGGCCCCGCCGATCATCGGCTTCGTCGCGCAGGGCACCTCCCTGACGGTCGCGCTGGCACTCGTCACGGTGATGACCGCGCTCATCGCCGTGCCCGCGGGCGCCCTGCGCGCCACCGGCGGCTGACCCGGAGCGGCGAGCGCGGCCATCGGGCGCGTCGATCTTCTTCGGGGGTCAGGAGCGCGACCGGCGGGTATCCCCACAGAGAACACCACTGGCCGCCGGCCGCGCATCCGAGAGCGCGCCGGGCCGGCTCGGGCGCCGATCCCTGAGCGGAGGCGCCGGCCGAGGCGCATATACGGCCAGGCACCCGATAAACCAAGGAGTGGGCAGATATGACTGTCATGACCGAGCGAAGCGAGGGAATCGAAGACACGGCCCCAGTGGTCACTTCCTCCGACGCAGGAGGACCTATGACCGCGCAGCCGACCGTCCTGGAGACTCTGGTCCCGGCCGCCCTGTTCGACCGGCTCGCCGCGCGCGTCGAGCGCGACGCGAAGGTCGACCGGGAACGCGCCGAGCGCATCATGCGGCAGGCCCTGGCATTCCTCGTCGCCTGCGCCCGCAACCCGGAGACTCCGCTCGCACCGTCGAAGGCGGTCGACCATGGCTGGCACGCATTCATCCTGCACACGCGGGAGTACGCCGACTTCTGCGACCGCGTCGCGGGCCACTTCATCCACCACGCGCCCGAGGACGCACGCGGCGAGCGCGTCGACGCCGCGGCGCGCAACGCCACGACCACCGAGGTCATGCGGCGATCCGGCGTACCGGTGGACGACGAGCTGTGGGACGTGGATCGGGCCGCCTGCTCGGCCAACTGCGAACGCTGCTGCTCCGGCGGCCACTAGCTAGGAATCGGCGTCCGCCCAGTCCAGGAAAGTGAGAAGGCCGGGCAGCGCCTCATCGGCGAGGCGCAGCGCCTCGCCGAGCGGGACGTCCTGTACGTCGATCCGCTGACGGCCGGCCGCGGTCGTCGCGACGAGCGTCGCCAGGCCTGCCCGGCGCTGGAAGAAGGACCGCCGCAGGTTCCAGCCGATGACGCCCTCGCACGCGAGCGCGCTCCGGCGCCGTACGAGCGAGCCCCGGCGGCTGACCAGACTCGCCTCGATCAGGGCGTGACCCAGCGAGCGGGCACGGTCCCACGCGAGGAACGCGGCGATCGGCAGGAGCACCAGGGACAGACGCCAGGCCAAGGAAGGCGGTTTTCGACCGGACCACACTGGATGAACGGCTCGCCGACCGTGCAACGTCCTGAACACAAGCGTGGACGCCTGCCGGGGTTTCTCGGCCCATCGTAGGGAGTCGACGAGACCAAGGCGTCCATGACCATCGGCGCTGCTAGAGCCAGTCGGCGATTACTCAGAGACATTCCTTTCCTTTTTGGCGCGTTGTAGCGACTCTGCGATGGCGGCGAACTCGCCGAGGGCGGCTTCGAGGTCCTCAACGATCTCCTGAGCGATCACATCGGGAGGCAAGAAGCTGTCGGCATTGTCAAGACCCGGATCCGTCACCAGTGTGATGTCGAGGTTGACCTTGTCGCGAGCCAGCAACTCGTCATAAGTGAACGGCTTGAAGCGATCGGTCTCGATGCGGTTCTCGATGTCTCCGGCTTGATAGCACTTGACGAAGTCTTCGAGGTGATCGCGCTTCAGACGCTTCTGCTTAAGCGTAAAATGCTGGTCACCCCGGAAGTCGTACACCCATAGCTTCGACGTCCACGGGGTGTCTGGCCGTGCGTGCTTCTTGTCGAAGAACAGCACGTTGGCCTTGACCCCACCGGCGTAGAAGATGCCTGTCGGCAACCGCAGCAGGGTGTGCACATCGAACTGCTGGAGCAGCCGCCGTCGTACGGTCTCGCCAGCGCCACCTTCGAAGAGCACGTTATCAGGCACGACGACAGCCGCCCGGCCGGGCATACCCAGCATCGAGGCAATATGCTGTACGAAGTTCAACTGCTTGTTTTTCGTAGTAACCCAGAAGTCACGCCGGGCATACTCAATGTCCTCTCGGTTGGCCTTCCCGCCTTCCTCCGCTATAACGGTAATCGAAGACTTCTTCCCAAAGGGCGGATTGGCCAGTACCACGCTCGGGTAACTCGCCGGCGGCTCAGCGAGAGCGTCGCCGACCCGGATGAGTGACGGACCGCTAGGTTTGCCGATGCCGTGCAACAGCATGTTCATTGCCGCAAGACGAGCAGTACCGTCCACCAACTCAACCCCACTGATCCCACCAGAAGCAAGCTGGGCGCGCTGATCGGGATTCAACTCGCGGCTGTATTCGCGGATGATGTGGTCGTATGCCGCAAGCAGAAAGCCACCGGTCCCGCAAGCAGGGTCGCAGATCGTGTCGTCCGGCGTCGGCCTGATGCAGTCGACCATCGCCGAGGTCAAAGCACGCGGGGTAAAATACTGACCGGCTCCGGCTTTGATGTCCTCGGCACCTTTGGCGAGCAACTCCTCATAGGCGTCGCCCTTGATGTCCACGCCCTGATTGGACCACTTCTCCTTGTCAATAAGGTCGACAATCAGCCGCTTGAGCTTGGCCGGATCCTGGATCTTGTTTTGCGCCTTGCGAAAGATCACCCCCAGCGTTCCAGGCTGCTTGCCCAAGTCTTCCAGCACATGCCGGTAGGCGACTTCCAGATCGTCCCCATCGGTATCCAGCAGGAGTTGCCAGCGTGCGGCCACGCCCTTGAGTGACTTGTCAGGGTTGAGCTTTCGGTTCGCCCGCTCGTGCGCCATCTTCAAAAAAAGCAGGAACGTCAACTGCTCGACGTAATCGATCGTGGAGACCCCGTCGTCCCGGAGGACGTCGCAGTAGTTCCACAGCCTAGCGACCAGTCGGCGCGTCTCAGCAGTGGTCACAGCAGGGTCTCCTTCTGTTGAGGAAGTTTGCTCGGACGACGAACGCGTCGCGACTTAGGTTGAGCGAGACGCTCACGTCGGATCCGTTCCAGAAGTAGCGATGTAGGCTCATCAGCAGGGTTCTGTGAAACGAGCCGACCAGCGAACGCTTCTGCAAGGAGCGATCGTCGAAGCGCGTCCGCCTGGATCTGCCGAAGCTCGATACCGGAGATCGACCGCTCTATATCGGCTAGCCGCGCCTTCACTGAGCGAACTATCTTTTCCTGCTCTTCAAGGGGCGGCACAGGAAACTCTACCGACTTAAATCTACTCGCCGAAAGATGCGCAATATTGGTCGTAATCCGCACCTCGCGAATAAATCGCTTCGCATGCATATGGCGACGAAACACCAGAAGCGCCCACTCTGGAAGCACGTCCACTCCAGCACGGAAACGCAGCAAACTATTGGTGAATGCAATCTCTTTTGGCTCTCCGCGATACATCGCGGGACGCCCCAGATATTCCGGACTCTGCCCTTCATTGAGGAGGATGTCACCTTCAACAAGGCGATACTTATCGAAGATATCCGAAGGAAAGTCCATCTCCATGACATTGGTCAGATCAATTCGATCCTCGAATACATTAGCGACTCGTAGGTACGGTCGCATATTTGGCCCGATATGCCAGTCAGGATGTCGCTGCCTGCCAAGGTCAACCATGCCAGCTTTGCCGACCGTAGATATACGCCAATTCGACGGCCCGGGAACGGGAATGGCATCCACAAGGATTCGCTTAGCCAGAAGCCGGAGCCTTTGCACGATACCCTCCAAAGCCAACGTTGCCTCGCCCAGGTGAGAGAGGTGATCTTCGAGGGCAGCGACGATGCTGCGCTGCTCCTCTGCCGGAGGAATCGGAATTGGTATCTTTCGGATCGCACTAAGACCGAGCCGAGGACGCCCTACACCCTTGATCAGCGATGCCGTGTGGCGTCGCGTTGCCGGAGCCATTAGCGCATACAGAACCCAGCGAACGTCAATTTCTGGATGCAGGCGCACACGAATACAGTCTGCCTTAACAATAGCCAATCCGATATCAGGGACTATACATGCACGCGGAAGCACATCGCCGAGAGAGGCGATCACAAGGTCTCCCGCACGAACCTCGTGCGCCCGAAGCTCCTCGAAATATTCCTCACTGATGTATGCGCGCTCATCACGGAACACGCCATCACCAATATTCTGAAGCCTGATTACGCGGGCACCAGAGTCTGAATAGTGTCTGGACGCAAGCTTCGATCCAAAAGGACCATCGGTGATTGGCCGTTCCTGCGCAGCGAGCAGGTCCTCTAGGGTTGCCCATTCCCAGCCGCGGGGCAATTCGGTCATCCGGTGAGGCCTCGGTTCAGGTCGTCGAGGATGGCTTCGGCGCGATCGTCGCCAAAGGTTTGCAGAAAGCCGTCAGTGCCGCCGCGTTCGGTGAACGGGATGCCGTCGAGATCGGCGTGTTCAAACGACGCGCTGGTGATGACGATGTCGCGGATGCGGTCGAGCCACCACCGTTCGTCGTCCGTGAAGGCGACTCCGGCCTGCTCCTGCTGTGCTAGCCATGCAGCGTAGCGCTCCTCGACGACACTTCGGTGTGGTCTGGGCTCGGAGTCAACGCCGAGCTCGAACCGGATGAGCCCGATCAGGTCGATGGGTCCGTGATCGACACCGGGCTTGGCGGCAGCCAGGTCGAGCCTTTCGTATGCCTGCCAGAGCGTCTCGGGTGTCCAAACGTGTGGTGGCCGGGCGATACGGGTGGCGAGTTCCTTGAGCCGGCTGTAGACGGCCCGGCTGCCGTCTCCATGCCGGTAGGCGAGCTCGATCGCGGTGATCTCATCGCGGTGTTCGTCCATATAGGCACGCCATGATGTGAGGATCTCCTGGGCACGGATCTTCGGGTCCACGGCAGCGGCCTCGACAAGAACATCAAGGTTGACCTCGTCGTAGACGATGTCGTAGGCGTTACGGATTTCGAGCAGCCGTGTGCGAAGCTCGCGGTTCGCGGCGAGAGGCCGCACAGCCTGTTCGACCAGGTCCCGCACCCCCTGCGTTCCCTTCGCCGCAGCCGCTTCGTACGCGTCAGGATCGGCGACCTTGGACAGGCCGGTGATGAGGTCGGTCAGCGCACAACGGGCGAGGTTCTCCAACTCGGTACGCTCTTCTGGGGTGATCTTCCGGTTGAGGCGGGTGAGCCGTCCGGCCAAAGTGGACACCTCATCCGGGGAGATTGTGAGTGTGCCGACCTTCTGCAGCAGCTGCTTGAAGCTGATCTGCTTCTCGCTGTACTGCTGCAGCGGAGTGGCGTCCACTTTCGGGGAGTCGGTGACGCCGACGGCGTCGACGATCACAAAGCGTTCCTTGACCTTGCCATCAGGCGTTACGGCCTGGAACTCGGCCGGATCGAGGGTGCGGGCGCCGCGGCCCTTCATCTGCTCGAAGTACGCCCAGCTCCTGACGTCGCGGAGGAAGAACAGGCACTCCAGGGGGCGTACGTCAGTACCGGTGGCGATCATGTCGACCGTCACGGCGACGCGCAGCTCGGGACTGTTTCGGAAGGCCGCGAGCAGCTTGTCTGGATCCTTCGCCGAGTACGTAATCTTGGCGCAGAACTCGTTGCCCTTGCCGAACGCCTGGCGCACCATCTGCACGATCTCTTCGGCGTGATTGTCGTCAGCGGCGAAGATGAGTGTCTTGGGTACGTGGCTCCGGCCGGGGAAGATGTCGGTGAAGAGCCTGTCGCGGAAGGTCTCCAGGATCAGCTTCAGCTGCCCCGTACTGATGACCTTGCGGCCGATCTGCGAACCGGTGTATGAGAAGTCGTCCTCCAGTTCCTCGTACCGTTTCTTTCGAGTCGGCCGGTTCCTGATCGGTACGACGATGCCCTCATCGATCGTGGCGCCCTGCTCGGTCTGCTCGGTGCGAATCCGATAGACGTCGAAATCGACGTTGACGTTGTCAGCCACCGATTGTGGATAGGTGTACTCGCTGACCAGGTTCTGCTGGAAGAACCCGAACGTCTGCTTGACCGGCGTGGCGGTGAGTCCCACCAGATTGGCGTCGAAGTACTCCAGCACCTGCCGCCATCTGCCGTAGATCGACCGGTGGCACTCGTCGATGATGATCAGGTCGAACGTCTCCGGCGGCACATTGGGGTTGTAGGCGACCTCGGCGACGCGGCCGAGGTCGTAAGAGTCGAAGGCAGCGTCCTCGGTGTCTGGATCGGGCATCGGATCACCGCGCAGCATGGCATACAGACGCTGAATGGTGGAGATGATCACCTTAGATGAGCCCAGCATGCCCGTGCCCGCCAGTCGCTGCACGTTATACAGCTCGGTGAACTTGCGGCCGTCATCGGGCGTGACGTAAGTGGAGAACTCTGTGTAAGCCTGTTTGCCGAGGTTGTTCCGGTCGACCAGGAAAAGAATGCGCTCCGCCTTGGCATGCTTGAGTAGCCGGTAGGACTGGGTGACCGCGGTGTAGGTCTTGCCCGCGCCGGTGGCCATCTGGATCAGCGCGCGGGTGTAGTGCTCTTCGGCCAGCGAGTGCTCTAGACCCCGGATAGCGTCGATCTGGGCACGCCGCAGCCCACGCGGATCCAGCGGAGGCAGCCTCCGGAGCCTGGCCCGCAATGTGGGCGCCTGCTCATCGGCGTCGGCCTCGCGCATCCATCGCGACAGCGTCTCCGGCTGGTGGAAGGAGAAGACCTCCCGCGCCGGGGTCTGCGGGTCGAGGGCGTTAGTGAAGTGCGTCTCGACTGCCGTCGTCTCGTACCGGAACGGCAGCGGCATCCGCCACGCCTGCAGTTGCTGTCCGGATGTGAGGTTGTCGGCGTACCTGCCCGATTGCCGCTCGACGGGTGTGAGGATCCTGCCTTCGCGTTTGGCCTCGATCACGCCCACCAGCTTGAGGTCCACCCACAGCAGATAGTCGGCTGAGCCGGCGGCGGTGGCCACCTCCCGTACGGCCACGCCGGTGGCGGCGTACAGGTCAACCTCCTCCAAATTCTGTACGGCCCAGCCCGCGGCGGTCAGCATCGCATCGACCCGCTGGCGGACCTCCGCCTCGGTGAGCGGCTCGGCGGTGGCCTCCTGAGCACGCCGGATAAGGGAGTCCCGGTCGACGGCGCTGACCTTCGGGCGCCTGCTGATCTGCGCGGCAAACTCCGCCTCCAGCTCAGCGACACGGGCATTCATCTGCTCGACCAGCGACCGCAGCTGTTCCTTGTCAGCAACGGCCTGCTGCAGTGCCTCTTCGGCCGCCGCACGGGCGCGTGCCTCGGCTTGCAGGAGGGTTGCCTTGTCTTCCCGGTGCAGCTTGACCTCGATCAGCCGCTCCCGGTATTCGCGTAGCTCCCGGTGCAGCTCATCCAGCTCTGCCTGCTCGGCCACGCTCACGGCCTCAAGGGTCACCGGATCCGGGGGCGGTACGAAACCGGACGACTTCTTGTCATCCGGGACCAGCGCGCGATGAAACCAGTGACCGAGTTCGAAGCAGAGCTTCACCGCCGCGAGCGCGGCCCGGACGTCGCCGTAATGGGTGTGCACCGCCTGGTTTCCGGCCTCGCGTACCCGGTCGAACTTGTGCTTGATCTCCGGACGGACGACGCCCGCGTTGGCAAGAGCCTGGACGCGATGGCCGTGGGAATTTCCATGCACGGTCGTTTGCGTAAGGCTCACCAGCAGCTTTGCCAACGTCTCGCTGAATCGGCGTGCCCTCCACATGGCCGCGTCCGGGTCGGCGTACACGTACGACTCCGCCGCCGCGCCGTCGACGACTAGCAACGGCTCATGTTGGAGAAGGAAGCCAAAATTTTGCGATCGCCGCGCCAGCTCCTCGAATCCGTCCATCTCTCCCCGTCCGCGCCTATTTGAGCAGAACATTGCAGGCTATCGGAGAAGGCCGGAAAGATCCATCGGCTTCACTAATGTTCCGCGGTCAGGTCTCGTCTGCGACCCTGTCGCTCTTGAGAAGCCGGGCGCGGAGGTCTCTCATCGGGATGTCGCCGGTGGGTGTGCGCAGGTACCAGAAGTCCCAGCCAGCACATGCCTTGATCTCCTTGACGAACGCTCCGGCGCCCGAGAGGGAGGTGAAGACCTCACCGCTGGCGACACGGATGCGGCCGTCTCCGAGGACGATGGCAGTGTGCTCGGTACGCCGCTTGCGGCCCACCAGCGTGGCACCCACTTCAAGAACCCCGGCGTCGAGCAGGTGTGCGACTTCCACGCCATACCAGGCGCGCGTCCGCTGCTCGGGACCCGAGCGACGTCGCGGCCCCTCCACGACGTGGAACCCGAGTCGTTTCGGGTCCCAGATGATCTCGCAGAGACGCTGGTAGAGGCGCTGCCGCAGCTTGATGGCCTCCTTGTCGAAGTCGTCCGGGAAGGCGCGGAACAGGTCAGCCAGCCCGATACTCCTCACCCATTTTCCGAATCGAGGGGTCTTGCTGTAGGCGTTCTTGTGCAGGGATCCGGCGAGCATGTTCTGGCTCTGATAATGCTCGGCCTTCACCCTGTACGTGGCGTCGCGGTAGCTGGCGTTGTCGGATCGGTGCAGCAGGAGCAGCGCTCCCATTCGATTGCGCCAAGTGTCGAAGTCTCGGCGGGTCGGGGCCTGATCACGATAGCGTTCGTAATTGTTGGCCCAGATGTGCTCTATCTGGAAGTCGTGCCGGTCTCCTAGGTACTCGCCTATGCGGTCGGGATTGCCAACCTGGGTCTCGACGAAGGCGGTGAGTCTCGCCAGCAGATAGTGCACTTGCCGCCGATTGTCACTGCCGAGCCCGAACGTCTGGAAGTCGGAAAAGGCCTCCTTGGGAATGGTGGCGCCCAGCATGAGCGCTACGTCGTCGGTGGTCTTGCAGGTACGCAGCCCCGGGATGAGATCTGCGATCAGTTGATCGAGCTCGGACGCGTGTACGGCGTGGCCGAGGATAAGCCGCCGCACATACATGAGGTCGAGATACGACGCCACGAGCTGGGCCTTACCCTTAAAATCCGGCGCCGAATCATCAATACGGGTCGCGGCCGTGATGAGCTGGAGCTGTCCGCGGATGCCGTTGACGTGGTTGTAGAAGACGGCCTCCATTCCTGGCTCCGGGTGCTCTGCAGCGGCTAGCAAAGTGCAGTATCTGTTCCCCATTGGGATGAGCCGGTTGGCGATGAATTCCGTGTAGTCGGACGGCCTGACCAACCCGAGCCGCTCGTGGTGGCGGCGCAGCCACTCATGAAATGACTGCTCGATGTCGAAGGCATCCGTTGCCTTGGGGGTGAGATCGGCATAGTGACCGAGCAGCACGTCCTTGACGAAGTCGCTCGACGCCGCACTGCCGAAGGCGCTCAGGCGCGTGAATAGCTCACGCCACGCCTCGTTGAGACGTCGCTGCCTGCCCGGCTCAGCCTTCCCGAGCAGGAAGCTCTTCAGCAGATCGACGGGGCTGAGCCGGATGCCCCGGTCGTTCATCGTCTCGAAGATCTCCCAACCGTGCCCGCGATCGAGCGCCTCGATCCCGACCAGGCAGACCCGGTTGAGTAGCCAGTCGTGGAAGTGCGGCAGTGCTTCCCCGAGCAGGCTCGGCGGAAAATCGCGTTCCAGGTCGCTACTTCTGGCCTGCAGGTTGCGAACGGACAACCCGTCCTCGGGCCTCAGGGTGTACGGCCGTCTGTCCATGATCGCTTTCAGCAGACATGCCCGTTCGTCGACGTCGACGGTGAAGGTGTCCCTACCGAACTGCGACTTGCGGATCATGCTCTCCAGCCCCGTGGCTTCCGGGACACAGTCCTGTTCTAGGAGCAGCCGGCGCAGATGGATGAGCAGGAGGTGCAAAGTGGTGATGCGCTGCTGGCCATCAACCAGATACGTGATGCCATCGTCTTGGAAGTAGACGTAAGGGCCGAGGAAGTAGGGCGCGTACCGCAGGGTCTCCGTCCGGTCGTGCAGATGCGACCAGCTAAGCCTGAATCTCCGCTCCAGATCGCCGAGCAGTCGGAGTACATCCTGTCGTCCCCACGTATATTCCCGCTGGTAGGTGTCAAGCTGATATTTCGGCGTGTTTGAGAACAGCTGCCCAACCGTGACACCTCGCCCATCGATCGGTGTGCTCATCGACACGCTCCGTCCCCCCGACTCCGCACTTACGGTGTCTACTCCAGTCAAGGTGCATTGCGCACTCACTTGCAGGCTTTGGCCGCAAATGGTCGCCGATCCTCTCTCAGCGCTCGATGAAGCGTGTGAGAAGGCCGGGCAGCGCCTCATCGGCGAGGCGCAGCGCCTCGCCGAGCGGGACGTCCTGTACGTCGATCCGCT
>NZ_JBHLZP010000328.1:0-10533 GCF_042429965.1 Actinoallomurus acaciae | reverse complement strand
CGGCGAGGGCATCCGCTCGGTCGCCGCGGGCGCGCCGTGCCCCGTCCTTTGCCCACCGTTCCCGGGCCCTTGCCCACCGTTCCCGGGCCCTTGCCCGCCGATCCAGGCTCCGCCCGCATCCGCCGCGGTCCGGCTCGCCAAGGCGTTGCCCAGTGCGGGCGGCCCGCCGGCGCCGGGCGCTTGGAGCGGGGAGACGCTGTGGCCCATCAGGTCGTCCATCAGCTGACGGGCCGTGGGTCGGCGAGACGGGTCCTTGGACAGGCACGCGGCCACGGCGGGGCGGAGACGGCCGTCCAGGGCGCCCAGATCCGGCTCCGCGTTGAGGATCCGGTTGATCACCTGCGGGATGGAGCGGTGGCCGAAGGCGGGGGCTCCGCTCGCCGCGTACACCATCGTGACCGCCCACGCGAACATGTCCGTGGGCGCGCCGATCGTCCCCTCGGCGAGCTGCTCCGGCGCCATGAAGGCCGGGGTGCCGACGACCTGGCTGACCGCGCTCGTCATGGTGCCGCTGGCGTCCAGGGCCCGCGCGATGCCGAAGTCGATCACGACCGGGCCGTCCGGCCCCATGAGGACGTTGCCCGGCTTGAAGTCGCGGTGGACGACACCCGCCTGGTGGATCGCTGCCAGGGCGGTCGCGGTGTTGACCGCCAGCCGGTCCAGCGCCGACCCGCGACGCGGACCCTCGTCGCGGACCAGGTGTTGCAGCGACGGGCCGGGCACGTACTCGCTGATGATGTACGGGCGGTCCCCCGCCATCCCGGCGGACAGGACCTGCGCGGTGCAGAAGCGGGCGACCCGCTTGGTCACCTCCACCTCGCGTACGAAACGGGCGCGGGCCGGCTCGTCCTCGATCAGCTGGGCGTGCAGCAGCTTGATGGCGACCTGGCCGGTCGCACCACGGCCCAGGTAGACGGCACCCTGCCCGCCTTCTCCCAGCCGACCGGTCACGTCGTAGTCCCCCAGCCGACGGGGATCCCCGTCACTGAGCGGCTGGACGTTCACCACGGGCGGCCTCCCAATAGCGACATTTGGACGCCCGGAGAACCTATCAACGCCCTACGTCACACCGTGCATCTACGGTCGATAAGTGGGTTATCCACAGCCGCGCCGAGCCCCTTCCATCGCCGGGCCCCGGCATTGGACACTGAGAGTGGGCTGGAGCCCCCCGGGCGGGCGGGGACCACACGGGCGAGCACCACACGGGCGAGCACCACACACGGCGAGCACCACACACGCGAGCACCACACACGCGAGCACCACACACGCGAGCACCACACACGCGAGCACCACACGGGCGAGCACCACACGGGCGAGCACCACACGGGCGAGCACCACACACGCGAGCACCACCAGCCGCCAGCGGCGGCTTGGTCGTCGGCAGGCGGGCAGGGCGGGCGGTGGTTGGCAGGGCGCGGGTTTCGGCGGAAAGGGGTTGACGGCCTACTCGCCGCTTGAGAAGACCTCGTCGCGGGCGCGGTCCAGTGCGGCCAGCAGGGCGCCCTGCAGGACCGGGTTGCCGACGACCTGGCTCAGGGCCACCCGGGGGCTGGTCGGGCAGATGCGGCCCACGGCTTCCTGGATACGGCCGATCAGGCGTTCTCCGCCGGCCCGGCCGAGTTCGCCGGAGATCAGGATCAGCTCCGGGTCCAGCACGATCGTCACCGACGCCACCCCGTACGCCAGCCGCGTCGCCAGCGCGTCCAGGAACGGGCCGCCCGACGCTCCGGCCGAGGCCGCGGCGCGTACGCACTCGGTGGCGGTCGGTTCGTCGAAGCCGTGTTCCCTCGCCAGGTCCCGTACGGCGTCCGCGCCGGCGAGTGCGCCCAGGCCGCCGGCCAGCGCCGGCATTCCCCAGGTGACCGACTCGGTGTCCTTCTCCGGCAGGGCCGCGCCCGGGACCGGCAGATAGCCGATCTCGCCGGCGCCGCCGGAGAAGCCGCGGTGCAGGCGGCCGCCGAGGACGACCGCGAGGCCCAGGCCGCGGTCGGCCCACAGCAGGGCGAAGTCGTCCACGTCGCGCGCCGCGCCGTTCTCCTTCTCCGCGAGGGCGCCCAGGTTGACGTCGTTCTCGATCACGACGGGCAGGCGCAGGTCGCGGCGGAGGGCCTCCAGGACGCCCGCGTGCCAGTGCGGCAGGTCGTAGATGAACTCCACGTCGCCGGTGCGCGGGTCGACGACGCCGGGCGTGCCGATGACGAGGGCGTGCAGCTTGGCCAGCGGCACCTTCGCGGTGCGGCACGCCTTGACGACGGCGTTGTGCACCAGTGAGACGGCGTCGTCACCCGGCTCCACGCTGATCTCGGCGGCGATGTGCCCCGTGATGTCGGCGATGCCCGCCGTGACGCCGCGCGGTCCGACGTCGAGGCCGGCCACGTACGCGCTGGAGGGGACGACCGCGTACAGCGCGGCGTTGGGGCCGCGGCCTCCGGCCTGCTCCCCCACGACGGCGACCAGGCCGCGCTCCTCCAGCCGCGACAGCAGCTGGGACGCGGTCACCTTCGACAGCCCCGTACGCTCCCCGATCTGCGTACGCGTGAGCGGTCCCGAGCTCACCAGGAGATCCAGCGCGGATCGGTCATTCAGTTCGCGCAGGAGTCTTGGCGTCCCCGGGCGACTCGCCATCTCCGGCCACCTTCCATCTCGATCCGCTAACAGCTCTTCTTGGTTAGGAAACTTTCCTGTTAGTTTAGGCCACAGTAGTCCACGCAGTCCCCTCCCCCATAATCCGGCAGACCCCGCAGCCCCGACTGTAGGCAGGCGCCCCCGCGACCGTGCGACAGCATGACGCATGAATACCACGGTCGGGCGGTACCGAAGGGAGTTCCATTGTGAGGTACACCAGAGCCGCCGCGGCGGCCGTCGCGCTCGCCGTGGCCGTGACCGGCTGCGGTGGCAAGAAGAAGGCGGACGACAACGCCAAGGGCGCGGACCCTGCCAAGATCATCGTCTGGCAGATGGGCGACGGCAGTCCCGAGCAGACCAAGTTCCTGGACGGCGTCGCGGCGGAGTTCCACCAGAAGCACCCCAAGACCGAGGTGCAGGTGCAGTACATCCCCTGGCCGCAGGCCACGCAGAAGTTCCAGACCGCGATCGCCGGCGGTTCGGGTCCGGACGTGACCGAGGTCGGCAACACCGACGTTCAGTCCTGGGCCGAGCAGGACGCCTTCGCCGACGTCACCGACAAGGTGAACTCCTGGGCCGAGGGCAAGACCCTCAGCAAGGGCGCCCTCGCCAACGACCGGCTCGACGGCAAGACCTACGCCGTGCCGTGGTACGGGGGCGTGCGCGCCGTCTGGTACCACAAGGACTGGTTCACCAAGCTGGGCATCCAGACTCCGAAGACCTGGGCGGACCTCGTGGCCGCGGCAAAGACGATCCAGGACAAGAAGGGCGTGCCGGGCATCGCCGCGCCGAGCGACTTCACCAACGGCATCCTCAGCTTCGTGTGGGCCAACGGCGGTGACGTCGCCACCAAGCAGGGCGACAAGTGGGTCGGCACCCTGGAGCAGCCGCAGGCCAAGGAGGCCATCGAGTTCTATGCCGGCCTCGTCGACAAGGACAAGGTGGCGCCGGACAAGTACGTCGGCAAGAACGAGCTGCAGGGCCCGCAGCAGGACTTCGCCCTCGGCAGGGTCGGCATGTACATGGACGGCAGCTGGGCGCTCCCCCAGCTGGAGAAGGTCAACAAGAAGGACGAGAAGAACTGGGGGGTCTTCCCGATCCCCGGCAAGACCGGCGGCATCGCCCCGGTGTTCTCCGGCGGCTCGGACCTGGCCGTCTGGAAGGACAGCAAGTACAAGGACGTCGCGTTCGACTACCTGACCACGCTGGACAGCAAGAAGAACTCCAAGGCGTTCGCCGACACGCTGAAGTTCCTGCCGCAGTTCACCGACATCCTGCAGAGCGGTGCGTACCAGAGCGACCCGATCATGGGCCCGTTCGCGCAGGCCGCGGCCTCCGGCGTGAAGTTCACCCCCACGAGCAAGGGCTGGGCCGACTACGAGGGGTCCAAGAAGGTGCTGCCGAACGCCGTCAAGGCCATCATGCAGGGCAAGTCGGCCGACGATGAGCTGAAGAAGGCCGACGAGCAGGCCGGGACCCTGCTCAACCAGTAAGGGGTCCGCATGCTCGACACCGTCCAGGCGGTGCGGCGCACGCCGGGCCGGACCTCGTCCGGCCCGGCACGGCCCACGCGCCGCCGCCCGCGCCTCGGGCCGTACCTGCTGATCCTGCCCGCGCTCATCACCATCGCCGTGCTGCTGATCTGGCCGGTGGTGCAGATCGCGCGGATGTCGTTCCAGAAGGTCGGCCTGCGCCAGCTCCGCGGCGAACCCGCGGAGAGCGTCGGGCTCGACAACTACCGCCAGATCCTCGGTGACGGCTTCTTCTGGACCACGGTGCGGCACACCGTCCTGTTCGCGGTCGTCGCCGTCGCCGCCACGCTGGTCGTCGGCACGCTCGTCGGCCTGCTGCTGAACCGCCTCGGCCGGCGGATGTCCGCGTTCGTCGCGGGCGGCGTGCTCATCGCCTGGGCGACGCCCCCGGTCACCGCGGCGGTCATCTTCGCCTGGCTGTTCGGTACCACCGGAGGCCTGGTCGGATGGTTCCTCGACCTGCTGCCGGACTGGCTCGTCGGCGGCGGCTGGCAGAACTACAACTGGTTCTCCTCCCCGCTGCCGGACTACACCGTGCTGACCATCTGCGTGGTGTGGATGTCCTTCCCGTTCGTCGCCGTCTCGGTGCTGGCGGGGCTGCGGACGGTGCCGGGAGAGCTGTACGAGGCGGCCAGGGTGGACGGGTCGAGCGCCTGGAACACCTTCTGGAAGATTACCTTCCCGCTGCTGCGGCCCGTCTTCGGGGTGCTGCTGACCATGTCGGTGATCTGGGACTTCCGAGTGTTCACCCAGCTGTTCGTCCTGTCCGGGCTCGCCAACAGCGACTCGTTCAACCTCTCGCTGTACGGCTACTCGGAGGCGTTCGGCTCGCTGAACGCCAAGTACGGCCTGGGCTCGGCGATCGCCATGGTCCTCACGGTCCTCGTGCTGATCGTCACCGCGTTCCACACCCGCATGGTCGTCCGTCAGGAGGGGGTCAGATGAGGTCGCGCAGGCTCCGGCGGATCGCGCTGAACACCGCCGGTGTCGCGGTGTTCGTGGTCTCGGCCTTCCCGGTGTTCTGGATGATCTCCACGGCGTTCAAGCCGAACCAGGAGATCTTCAGCTCCACCCCGCACCCGGTGCCGTTCCATCCGACGCTGAGCCATTTCGACTTCGTGCTCAACGGCGGCATCGCCGGCGTGTCGTTCTGGCACTACTTCGTCAACAGCCTCGTGGTGGCGGTCGGCACGGTGGTGGTGTCCGGGCTGCTCGCGCTGCTGGCCGCGACGGCGGTCGCCCGGTTCCGCTTCCGGTTCCGGACGACGTTCCTGATCGTGCTGCTCGTGGTCCAGATGGTGCCGTGCGAGGCGCTGGTCATCCCGATGTTCATCGACCTCAAGAAGCTGGACCTGCTCAACAGCCTGATCGGTCTCACCGTGGTGTACGTCGGGTTCGCGCTGCCGTTCGGCACGTGGATGCTGCGCGGTTTCGTCGCGGCGGTGCCGCGGGAGCTGGAGGAGGCCGCCGCCCTCGACGGGGCCGGCCCGATCCGGACCTTCTTCCGGGTGCTGCTGCCACTCGTCGCGCCCGGCCTCGTCGCGACCAGCATCTTCTCCTTCATCACGGCGTGGAACGAGCTGATCTTCGCGTACACGTTCCTGAAGGACCAGGACAAGGCCACGTTGCCGATCATGTTGCAGTTCTTCTTCGGCCGGTCCGGCAACGACTGGGGCCCGATCATGGCCGCGTCCACGCTGCTCACCCTGCCGGTCATCGCGTTCTTCCTCATCGTCCAGCGCCGCATGGTGTCCGGCCTGGTCGCCGGGGCGGTGAAGGGATGACCGCGCGGCGACGGCCCCGGGAACGTACTGAGAGTGAGCGACCTATGACCGAGCGGACGAAGCCGCTGATGGAAAGAGGAACGGTGAGCGACCGATGAGCGACCTGTCTCTGGAGAGGCTCGTCAACGCCACTCTGCTCGTGCCGTTCCCTGGCGCCGCCGCGCCCCGCTGGGTCTTGGAGGGGCTCGAGCGGGGCGTGAGCGGCGTCACCCTGTTCGCCATCAACGGCAACGTGCCGGGAGCGGGCGAGCTGGCCGCGCTCACCGCGCGGATGCGGCAGGTGGCCGACCCGCTGGTGGCGATCGACGAGGAGGGCGGCGACGTGACCCGCCTCGCGCACGAGACGGGCAGCCCGTACCCGGGCAGTGCCGCGCTCGGCGCCCTCGACGACCCCGCCGTCACGCGGCGGGTGCACCGCTCGCTCGGGGCGGAACTGCGCGGCGCGGGGGTGAACTTCGACTTCGCCCCGTCCGCGGACGTCAACACCGCGGACGACAACCCCATCATCGGCACCCGCGCGTTCGGGTCGGATCCGGAGCTGGTGGCGCGGCACATCACCGCCGCCGTCTCGGGCCTGCAGGAGGCCGGGATCGTGGCGTGCGCCAAGCACTTCCCCGGTCACGGCGCGACCTCGCAGGACTCCCACCTGGAGGTGCCGACGGTGGATGTGGACCTGCCGCTGCTCGAACGCCGCGAGATGGTGCCGTTCCGTGCGGCGATCGCCGCCGGCGTCCAGTCGGTCATGACGGCGCACATCCGCGTGCCGGCGCTCACCGGGGCGGCGCCGGCGACATTCTCCTCCGCCGCGATCGACGGGCTGCTGCGCGGCACGCTCGGGTACGAGGGCGTCGTCGTGACCGACGCTCTGGACATGCGGGCGGCCAGCGGCGCGATGGGCATCCCGGAGGCGGCGGTCCGCGCTCTCGTCGCAGGGGCGGACCTGCTCTGCCTCGGCTCCAAGGAGTTCGAGGACAGCGTGCACGCCATCCGTGAACGGATCATGGAGGCGGTACGCGAGGGGCGGCTGTCCGGCGACCGCCTCGAGCGATCCGCGGAGCGTGTCGCGGCCCTGCGAGCCTGGCTCGCCGTACCGCGCACGGCCGAGGTGGACCGCGCGGTCGGGCTGGAGGCGGCGCGCCGGGCGGTACGGGTCACCGGCTCGCCGGCGGTGTCGGCGAGCCCGCTGGTGCTGGAGCTGCAGGCGCCGTCCAACATCGCGGTCGGCCCGGTGCCGTGGGGGTTCTCGCCCTGGGTGCCGGACACCGTGCCGGTCGACGTCGCGACGGCCGACCCGGGCGAGCTGCTGGCCCGCGCCACGGGACGTCCGCTCGTCATCGTCGTACGCGACGCGCATCGCTACGCCGGGCATCGCGCGCTGGTGTCCGCACTCGTGGCGGCCCGGTCCGACGCCGTGGTGGTGGAGATGGGCCTTCCGGTGTGGCGTCCGGGGTCCTCCGCGTACGTCGCGACCTACGGCGCGACCCGCGCGAACGCACGTGCCGCGGCCGAGATGATCGGACTGGTGGGCGAAGAATCGGAGGCAGGTGGCCCGATCACCTCATCCGAGGCGGGATAATCGGGTTATGAGACTGTCCGCCCGGGTCGATTATGCGCTTCGCGCAACAGCCGAGCTGGCCGTCGGCGGCGATCGTCCCGTCACGGCGGTCCAGCTCGCCGAGGCACAGCAGATACCGCCGAAGTTCCTCGAGAACATCCTCAGTCAGCTGCGCCGGGCCGGTCTGGTCCGCAGCCAGCGCGGCCCCGAGGGTGGCTACTGGCTGGCCCGCCCACCGAGCGAGATCTTCCTGGCCGACGTCATCCGGGCCATCGACGGGCCGCTGGTCGGCGTGCGCGGCGAGCGTCCCGAGCACCTCGGCTACGAGGGCCCGGCCAAGGCGTTGCAGCACGTGTGGATCGCGCTGCGCGCGAGTGAGCGGTTCATCCTCGAACAGGTGAGCCTGGCCGACGTCGCCTCGGGCGAGCTGCCGCCCAGCGTGCACGCCCTGACCGAGGACCCGGCCGCATGGGACTCGCCCGCGTTCCGCCACTGAGGAGGAGGCCCGGGAGCGTCCTGCCCCGACGGCCGGTGAGCGATGCCCGAGGGTGACGTCGTCTGGGCGGCCGCCCGTCGTCTGCACGAGGCGCTGGCCGGCCGTGTGCTCACCCGCAGTGACTTCCGCGTTCCGCGGGCGGCCACCGCCGACCTCACCGGGCGCTCCGTCCTGGAGGTGGTCTCTCGCGGAAAGCACCTGCTCACCCGGGTCGAGGGCGGACTGACGGTGCACACCCATCTGCGCATGGAGGGCAGCTGGCGCATCCGGCCGGCGAGCGCGCCGGTCCCCCGCGACCACCGCGTACGCCTCGTGCTCGCCAACGCCGAGTGGCAGGCCGTGGGCTACTCCCTGGGCGTCGTGGAGCTCATCCGCACCGGCCAGGAGGCACGGGTGGTCGGCCGGCTCGGGCCCGACCTGCTCGGGCCCGACTGGGATCCGGCGGAGGCCGTACGCCGGCTGCGCGAGGATCCCGCCCGCCCGATCGGTGAGGCGCTGCTCGACCAGACCCGGCTCGCCGGCATCGGCAACCTCTACAAGGCCGAGACGCTGTTCCTGCGCGGCGTCGACCCGTGGCGGCCCGTCGGCGAGGTCGACGATCTCGAGGGCATGGTCGAGCTGGCCCGCCGGCTCCTGGACGCCAACAAGGCACGCGTCGACCAGAGCACGACGGGCACGAAACGCCCCGGCGAGACGACCTGGGTGTACGGACGGCGCACCTGCCGGCGCTGCGGCGGCCGGATCAGGCGCGCCGACCAGGGCGGCCCGGCGCAGGAACGCATCACCTTCTGGTGCCCCACCTGCCAGCCCGGCAGGGCCTGAATCCAGGCTCGGCTCAGTGCTGGACGGCGAACATCCAGTGCTGCTTGTCCAGACCCTTGGCCGCCGAGATCAGGATGTCCTGGGTCACCAGGTCCGTCTCGTCGAGTTTCTCGATGCGCTCGCGGAAGCGCCTGCCCATCTCCCCCAGCATGTCGGTGATGGCGGCGATCACCTTGTCATCGGGCAGCCATCCGGTCTCCAGCTGGTGCAGCCTGGTCTTCTCGGCCACGGTGCGTGCCCGGCCATCCGGGTTGACGCCGATCGCGACCGCCCTCTCGGCCACCGTGTCCGCGTACTCACGCGCCAGGTCGACGACCTCGTCGAGCTGGAGGTGAATGGAGCGGAAGTTGCGGCCGGTGAGGTTCCAGTGTGCCTGCTTGGCGGACAGGTGCAGGTCGATCAGGTCGATCAGGGACTCCTGCAGTATCGCTCCGGTCGTCCTGCGCGCCTCATCCGAGAGCGAGCTCTTGACCGTCGTCATCGCCAGATCTCCTTTCGCCAGAGTGACAACCTCACTACTGGCGGAACTTCCCCGCGATCTGGTGGGTAACCGTGATCTGGATTACGTAAAAGTTCGCTGATCAGACGACGAATGCCCCGTTCCGCGCGAACGCGGAACGGGGCATCGAGATGCCGTGGGCGGGGCCTGGGCTCAGGCCGCCACCATGTCGGCGCGGAGTGCGCTCTCGATCGTCTCCGGAGTTGCCGGGATGCTGTCCGCCGTAATGGACTCGCCGTCGAGACGCTCGTGCTCCGGCGCACCCGACATCACCGGCTCCTGCTGGAGCTCGGCCAGCGCGAGCTGGTCCGAGACATCGCGCAGGACGTGTGAGAGGGGCACCCCGAGTGCCTTGCAGATCGACGCGAGCAGCTCGGAAGAGGCTTCTTTCTGTCCTCGTTCGACCTCGGACAGATAACCCAGCGACACTCTCGCCGCCGCCGAAACCTCCCGGAGGGTACGGCCTTGGCGCAGCCGCAGCTGCCGGAGAACGTCACCGAGCAGCTGACGAAGCAGGACCATGTCTCGCTCCCTCCGATGAGTCCTGACCCTTCTTGTGGTTCCACCGTACCTGTCTTGACGAGGCAGGTGGCAGACCGAAGCTTTCGTGTTCGCTTCCGACGTAACGCTGTAATCAGCCTGGTTCTTCCCGATCTTCCGCCCAGCCCGGCCAAGGATCACTTCCCTCGAGCCCGAGCATGACACGCCGTAGCAGGTCAAGGGCGTGTACGACCGTCATCTCCCGGACGATCGACCGCGCGCGCTCGCCGTCGGCGGGCACCGGAAGGGCCGGAGAACGTGTCGCGACGACGCCGCCGGAATCGGCCACGGCGACATGAACGGTGCCCACCGGATGCCCGTCCTGAGGCTCCGGACCGGCCACACCGGTCACCGCGAGACCGTAGGAGGCCCCCAGACGCTCCCGTACGCCCTGGGCCATCGCGACCGCCACATCGGGATGCACGGCCCCGTGGGCGGCCAGGAGATCCTCCGGCACGCCGAGCAGCGCGTGCTTCAGCGGCGTGGCGTAGGCGATCACCCCGCCGGCGAACGTCGCGGACGAGCCGGGCATGGCGGTCAGCCGCGCGCCCACCAGGCCGCCGGTGAGCGACTCGGCCACGGCCACGGTCGCCTCCCGCTCGGCCAGCAGGCCATGCACGGCGCGGTCGAGGGTGACCTCGCCCGCGCCGTACAGCGCCGAGCCGAGCAGGTCGCGCGCC
>NZ_JBHLZP010000327.1:0-9328 GCF_042429965.1 Actinoallomurus acaciae | reverse complement strand
ACGGCGGCGATGTCAAGGAGGCGGCGCTGTGGCTCGGCGGCCTGTCCGGGGCACGGCGGGGCACGACGCTGCACCGGGCGACCGTGCTCCGGGAGGGCGTGGAGCCGGCCACGATGGTGGCCGACCCGGCGCTCGGGCCGCCGCCCGTCGCGCCGTGGCGGCGCTACCTCTACGAACCGGACGGGGCGGTCATACGGGCTCATCTCGTCGCGGACGTCGCCGCCACGCTCGGCGGGGCGCTCGCCGACCCGCGCATCGCCTACGTCACCTCCGACGCGCTGCGGCCCACGCCGTTCGCCCGCGCGTACGAGATCCACGACGTTCTGCCCTTCTCGGTCAAACGCCTGCGGGCGGAGCTGCGGCGACGTGACGCCGGTACGCTGACGATCAAGAAGCGCGGATTCGCCGTCGACATCGAACGCCTCCGGCGTGACCTGCGGCCGTCCGGGTCACGGGAGTGGGTCGTGGTTCTCACTCGGGTGGGCGAAACACCAACGGCACTCATCTGCGAAGCCCGCCGACACCATGTCGCGGCAGAAGACACGCCACCCTAAGGCAAACACTGCGACTATTGCCGTATTGGGTTGACTACTCTTGGCAGCGGCCGCAATCCGCGCCGCGGGGGCGCGACACGGGGAGCGCCCGGCCGGGCGCACGGGGGAAATGGGGAACGACGATGACCGACGCCGTGCTGCAATGTCCCAAGTGCGGCGTCGCCATGGCCGGTTTTCACCGCGCCGGCGTCGCCCTGCGGGAGTGCGGCGCGTGTCGCGGCGTCTTCCTCGGCCGTGGCGAGCTGGACCGGCTTCTCGGACGCGGCGCCTCGGGCCCGGCCGCGACGAACGTTCACGCGATGCCCGCGCCTTACGAAGGCCGTCACCGCCGCGACTAAAACGGCATTCCGCTACTCCGGGATAAGGATCTCTTTTCCCTGAATTTCTTTGCTTACGCTCGATGACCATGGTCGGCTCATTAGAGTGGCCCTTCGCGACGCACGCCACTGCCATTTCCGCGCGCAGGCCGGCGACCCGGCAAAACGAAGGAGCTCACCGGGTGGACACCAATCACAACTTCCTGCAGACAGGAGGTCAACCGGTCTCGGACCGAATGCGGGAATTGCTGGCCCGCGCTGCCCAAGATCATGTTTACGAGCAACGCTCGACAGGTCAGGTCCTCGACGAGATCCATCAGCGGCTCGAGGGCATCGAGTGGCTCCTCCGCGAGGTGCGCGAGCGCGAGCTCAGCGGCCTGACGACCCAGCTCGACTCGGTTCGCGGTCAGGTCGACGAGCTGTACGGCAAGCCTCCGGAGTGGGCCGAGGGGCTGGCCGAGCACATCGAGTCCGTCGGTGAGAAGGTCAAGCCGGTCGCCGAGTTGCCCTCGCTGTGGGCCGACGTCGGCGTCATCGCGGAGAACGTCGACGAGGGCCTCTCCCGCATCCAGAACGTGCTCGACTCGAGCAAGAGCATCACCGACGCGACGCTGCGGGCCGCGCAGCAGATGGACGACCTCACCAAGCGCCTCGACCGGCTGGCGGGCACGATGGAGGCCGCGTCCGTACGCTTCAACCGGCTCGACAAGACCCTCGCCGACCTCGGACACCGCTCCGAGAAGCTCGAGCACCAGATCAACGCCGTGGCCGGCAAGGTCGACCAGTCGCTCGGCGACATGGCCGAGCGCGTCGAGCAGGGGCTCGACGCGGTGAACGGCCGGGTCGAGGGGGTCGGCGGGCGCCTCGACGGCATCGACGGCCGCGTCGAGGGCCTGTCCGGCAAGATCAAGGGCATCGAGGGCCACTTCCAGGGGCTCGAGGCCAAGATCGAAGGGGTCGACGACCGCGTCGACGGAGTCAACCAGCGCATCGGCCAGCTGCCGGTCACGCTGGAGATCGGCGAGTTGCACCGCAAGCTCGCCGCCATCGGCGACCGGCCGTTCATCGACCCGACCGACCGCTTCGACGCCCTGGAGAAACGCCTCGCCGAGGCGGTCGATCCGATCGTCGACGAGTTGCGGGCGCGGCCCGACCGCGACGAGGCCGAGGAGACCCTTTCGAAGATCGTCGAGTCGTCGCGCTCCGACCTCACGAAGCACATGGAGATCCTTCGGGAGGATCTGCTGCGGCAGGTCGGCGGTGTGCACGAGGACGTGAGCAAGAAGGTCGACGGGGTCCAGCACGACATGACGCAGCGCATGACCTCCGTGCACGAGGACCTCATGAAGCGGCTCATCACGCTTGAGGAGACCATGCTCGCGCTGGCCGAGGCCCTGTTCCGCCCGCGACGGGAGAGCAAGGAGTGACGACGACGGCCGCTCCGGTCTTGTCCCGGAGCGGCCTTTTCGTCGCCCTTTGCGCGAAACGCTGCTCGAATACGCATTTGCGGGGCTTTCGGGATTAATAGCAGCCTCAAGAAGATCGTCATGCCGCAATGACATGCCGTTTACTTCACCTTGGATTGATAAAATCACTCCCGATACGGTTCGGAATCCGTTTGGATGGGACTCGTGACCTTCCCCAGATTCTCAGAGCCGCTGAGCGCTGCCACGCTGCGCTGGGTCGAGGCATGCCTGGGGCCGGGCAGCGAGGTCAAGATGGTCCGGCCGCTCGTCGGCGGCCTGTCCCACATCAACCACGCGCTGCTCGCGGAAAGCCGCTCCGGCACCGTGCACCGGCTCGTGCTGCGCCGCTGGGCCTCCGCGTCCTGGCCGGACATCGACATCGAGTTCTCGCCCGAGCGCGAGATCGCCGCGCTGACGCTCCTGGCGGGCTGTGAGATCCCGACGCCGTCGCTCGTGGCCGCCGACCCGTCGGGCGCCCACTGCGAGACGCCGACGCTGCTGATCACGCGGCTGCTCGGCCATCCGCCGCGACCGGCGCGCGAAGAGCTCCCCGAATACCTCATCCAGCTCGCCGCCGGGCTGCTGTCGGTGCACGCGGTCGGGGGCGCCTCGACGATGCCGCCCTACCGGCCGTACAACCACCTCGACGTGCGCCTCGCGCCGGTCAACACGCGGCACCCGGCGCTGTGGGAGCGGGCGTTCGACATCGCGGCCGGCCCGTCCCCCGGCGCCACGCCGCACTTCATCCACCGCGACTACCTGCCCGACAACACCCTCTGGGCGTACGGGCGGCTCACCGGCGTCGTCGACTGGTCCAGCGCCTCACACGGCCCGGCCGCCGTCGACGTCGCCCACATGCGCTGGAACCTCGCGCTCCGCTACGGGGCCGAGGTCGCCGACAGGTTCCTGGGCGCGTTCGACCAGGTCTCCGGCGGCTACCAGCACAACCCCTACTGGGACCTGCGCAGCGTGCTCGACCTGCTGCCCGAGCAGACCCTGCGGCCGATCTCCCCCAGCGACATCCCCGCGCTGGAGGAGTTCCTCGAACGGGCGCTGATCGAGCTCGGCGCTCCGGCCGCGCGGTTCTGACGGATCAGACCAGCACGTCGGTGATCGGCAGCGAGGAGTCGGCGGGAAGGTCGAGGGCCGAGGGCGCCAGGCCGGCGCCGACGAGCTCCGCGCCGAGCGCCGCCACCATCGCGCCGTTGTCGGTGCACAGCTTCGGCCGCGGCACCCGCAGCCGAATGCCGGCCGCCTCGCAGCGCTCCTGAGCCAGCGCCCGCAGCCGTGAGTTGGCCGCGACGCCACCGCCGATGAGCAGGTGGGAGGCGTCGTTGTCCTTGCAGGCGGCGATGGCCTTCTTGGTCAGCACGTCGACCACCGCCTCCTGGAACGCCGCGGCGACGTCGGCCACCGGCACCGGGTCACCGGCCCGCTCACGCGACTCGACCCAGCGGGCCACCGCGGTCTTCAGCCCCGAGAAGGAGAAGTCGTAGGTGCCGTCCTCGTACTTGCCGCGTGGGAAGGAGATCGACGCCGGGTCGCCCTCGCGCGCCGCACGGTCGATGTACGGGCCGCCGGGGAAACCGAGGTCGAGCACCCGCGCCACCTTGTCGAACGCCTCACCGGCGGCGTCGTCGACCGTGGCGCCCAGCGGGCGTACGTCGGAGGCCACGTCGGGCACGAGCAGGAGCGAGGAGTGCCCGCCGGAGACGAGCAGGGCCACGCAGGGCTTGGGCAGCGGACCGTGTTCGAGCTGGTCGACCGCCACGTGCGCGGTGAGATGGTTGACGCCGTACAGGGGCTTGCCCAGGCCCAGGGCGTACGCCTTGGCGGCCGCGACACCGACGAGCAGCGCGCCGGCGAGCCCGGGGCCGGCGGTGACCGCGATCGCGTCGACGTCCGCGAGCGTCACACCGGCCTCGCTCAGCGCCCGGTCCACGGTCGGCGTCATCGCCTCCAGGTGGGCGCGGGAGGCCACTTCGGGCACCACTCCGCCGAACCTGGCGTGCTCATCGACGCTGGAGGCGATCGCGTCGGCGAGGAGCGTGTGGCCGCGGACCACGCCCACACCGGTCTCGTCGCACGACGTCTCGATGCCGAGAACCAGCGGCTGGTCCGTCACGTCCCCACCCCCTGCCGCGCCGGCGCCTCGCCCGGCCGCGACTGTCTCATCATCACGATCGCATCCACCCCGGAGGGCTGGTAGTAGCGCTTGCGGACCCCGACGGCGGTGAAGCCGAAGCGCTCATAGAGCCGGCGGGCCCGATCGTTGTCGGCGCGCACGTCGAGGAAGATCTCCGCACAGCCGCGTACGGCCGCCTCCTCCAGCAACGCGGTCAGCAGCGCCGACCCGATGCCCCGGCCCTGCAGCTCGGGGCGCACGCCGATGGTCAGCACGTCGCCCTGACCGGCCACGGCGGACAGGCCGGCCCAGCCCGCGAGGACGCCGTCGTCCTCCACGGCGACGTAGCGGCGGGTGCCGCTACGGTCGACCAGCTCGCCGCGGTAGGTCTCCTCGGACCAGGCCTCGTCGGTGAACAGCAGGTGTTCGAGCTCCAGCACCGCCGGCAGGTCGTCGAGGGTCAGGTCGCGGACCTTCATCCCGGCGTCACCCGCTTGCGGGGCCCGGGCTCACGCGCGTCGGGCTTGCGCAGGTAGAGCGGCTCGGGCGGCAGGAGATCGGGCCCCTCGCCGCCGGACAGCCGCGAGACGACGAGCTCGGCGATCGCGGCCGCGGAGGGCAGCGCCGGAGTCTCGCCCTTGAGCACGTCGGGGTAGAGCAGCGCGCCCTCACCCAGTACGGGCAGGCCGGGGACCGCGGCGTCGGCGGGCTTGCCGACCGACGGTCCGTCGGTGCGGACGGTCGCCGAGTCATAGCGCGCCCAGTAGACCTCTTTGCGGCGCGCGTCGGTGGCCACCACGAACGGATCGGTGCGCTTGGACTCCCAGGCGAGCGCGTCGAGCGTGCAGACGCCGTGCACCGGGATCTGGAGCACGGCGCCGAGTGCGCGCGCGGTGACCAGGCCGACCCGCAGACCGGTGTACGGGCCGGGGCCGACACCGACGGCGATCGCGGACAGCTCTTCGCGGCTCACCCGCGCGTCACCGAGCACGGAGTCGATCGCGGGCGCCAGCACCTCGGCGTGCCTGCGGCGGTCGACGACCTTGGACTCGGCCCGGAGACGCGGCATCTCCCCCGGGGCCCACTCGCTCAACGCGACGGTGACCGCGGCGGTCGCGGTATCGAAAGCCAGGACCAGCACGATCCTTGAGGGTAGCGCGCCCCGGCCGATGATTATGCGTGCGAGCCCCGCCGGTCGCCGATCGGCGGGGTCCCGCCACAGAAACGCGCGTGGATCACCGAGACCCCATGCTCACCGTCGATGACCTGGGTTCGCTCAGTGGGGTCCGGGCAGACGTCACGGCCGCGTCAAGAGTGCGACTCGAGTTTGGAGACCACGTCGCGCGCGGCCTCCAGGGCACCGTCGCCCGCGGTGTGGGACGACAGTGGCGTGCCGGCGGCGTCGAGGTGGTCGCCGCCGGAGTAGTGCACGGTGATCAGCACGTTGCCGAGCCGGGCGTTGGCGATGGCCTCCCCGATCGCGGCGGAGGCGTCGACCGTGTACACGACGTAGGCCTGCTCTCCCACGCCGCTCACGCCACGGCTGTCCCGTACCTTGACGCCGTCCGAGAGATCCTTGCCGTCGCGGTCGGCGTGCCACTCGTCGGAGAAGGTACGGGTCGCGGTGTCCGTGGCGGACGCGCCGCCGCCGGCGGCGAGGGCACGCAGCTCGACGCTCAGCTGGCGGGTACGCGAGCCGTACCGGCTCCAGGCGCACTCGCTGTGCTCGTCGGACTGGGTGGCGAGGGTCGCGCTGCGGTCGGCGCCGGGCGCGAGCTTGTCGGCGACGCTCTTGCTGAGCGTGTCGCAGGCGCTGGGCACGGCGTCGCGCTCGGAGCCCTGGCCGGTGCTCATGGGCGAGCTCTCGGCGCCGGCGTCTCGCGAACGGGGCTGGTGAATCTGGTCATGGCCGAGAAAGACCCAGGCCACGGCGCCGATTCCGACGACGACGAACACGGCCGCGCAGGCGGCGGCGACAAGGCGCCCACGACGTCCGGCGGGCCGGGCGGCACGACGACGACCGCTCACCAGGCCTCCCTCCCTTATCTCCCATTCGCGCGCTTTGCCGGGAGATGAGATTCAGGGGAAGAGAGTACGACAAGATCGTAATTATGACCGATCAAGGGTCCGGAATTTGATATAGCGGCCGCACTGCGCGTCCGCGCCGACGCGGAGCGCGACCGGCCCGTCAGAACGCGTGGTCGTCCAAGGTCTCCCATCGGGGGCCGACGCCGGTCAGCGTGACCGTGCGCTCGTCGGTCTCGCCGCGTTCGATGACGATCTCCAGGCGGTCGTCGGACAGGCCCTCGGCGATACCGCCGCCCCACTCGACCACGGTGACCGCGTCCCGCAGGTCGAGATCGAGGTCGTCCAGCTCGTCCAGGCCGCCGAGCCGGTACGCGTCGGCGTGCACGAGCGCCGGGCCGCCCGCCAGCGACGGATGCACCCGCGCGATCACGAAGGTCGGTGAGGTGATCGGACCGCGGACCTTCAGGCCGTCGCCCACGCCCTGGGTCAGGGTCGTCTTGCCCGCGCCGAGCGGACCGGACAGCAGGACGAGGTCGCCCGCGCGCAGGAGGGCGGCCAGCCGCCGGCCCAGGTCGCGCATCTCTCCCTCGGTCGGAACACGGAGAGGACTGCTCATGAGTCCTCCTTCGTCACAGAAGTGACTACAGGCGCTGTGGTATCCCGTTCGCTCACGCGGAACGCTCCTCTGCCGCGGGCCGGACGCGGCCGACCAGTTCGGCGATCGCATCGGTGACGACCTCGGGGTGTTCGAGCATCACCACGTGACCCCCCTCGGTCACCTCGATCAGTTCGGCGTCCGGCAGCGCCGCCGCGATGGCCCGCCCGTGGGCGGGCGGGGTCAGCCGATCCTCGTCACCGACCACGATCACGGCGGGGAGGTCCCGGAGCACCCCGAGCGCCTCCAGCTTGTCGTGCTCGGCGAGCGTCGGGTAGAACTCCACGATCACTTCGGTGGGCGTGGCGCCGATCATGCGTTCGACGAACTCCACGATCGACGGGCTCACCTCGCGGTCGGCGAACGCGATCCGGCGGGTGATCACGAAGGCCACGTCCGCGCCGATGCGGCGGCCCCGGTCGATCAACGTGCCGCGCTTGCCGATGCCCCGTACGACACCGGGCACGGCGCGCCGGAACACCTTGCCGAACAGCTCCGGCAGACCCAGCGTCAGCTCGGCGAGTTGCCCCGAGGAGGTGTTGACCAGGGCCACGCCGACGACACGAGAGCCGAACAGCTCCGGATGCCGGTCGGCCAGCGCCATGATCGTCATGCCGCCCATGGAGTGGCCGGCGAGCACGACCGGCCGGTCCGGCGAGGTGGTGGCCTCGATCACCGCGAGCAGGTCGTCGCCGCACTGGTCGATGGTGGCGTGAGTGAGGTCGCTGCGTCCCGAACGGCCATGGCTGCGCTGGTCCCAGAAGACCAGCCGCACATCGTCGAGGCGGGCCAGGTCGCGTCGCTGGAAGTACCAGGAGTCCTGGGTCAGGCAGTAGCCGTGGCTGAAGACGACGGTGAGGGCGGCGTCGTCCGGCCCGTCGACCTCGACGTGGAGGGGTACCCCGTCGCTAGCCATGACCGTCTGGGGGCGACCGCGCAGCTCACCGAACCGTTCGTACCGGTCGGGGTCGGGACGCAGGCGTTCGCGTCCGACGGCGTAGCGGCGCGCTCCGACGACCGCGCCGACACCGATGGCACCGGCGGTGCCGATCGCGGCGCCGATCAGGCCGGCTCGCTTCTTGTTCATCGGCTGTGTGGCGTGGAGGCCCCGGCCCGCAGGCCGGGGAGGAAACGCCGCTCCCTCCTCGGAGTGTCGGTGGTGGTGGTCGGCATCGTGGCATGCGGTCTCGGCTCCGGCCCACGCCCGCCCGGGAGGCGGTGTCGCCGGGGCGCCGCGCGCCGGACGACCGTGAGAGCCGGGCGGTCTTTCGCCGTCGCGCCCGCGGGCGGGTCGGTCACGCGGATGTGAACGCGGCCGGGAACATCGCGGCAGGGCGTGCCGTGACTGCGCGGGGAGCCGGCCGGCCGTTCGGCGGGGCTTTGAACCGCGAACCTCAACCTGTTCTCTCCTCTGTGTCGGGGGACCGGGGGCCTTCAGACGAGGAAGGGCGTCAAACCGCCTCTTCGGTGTAGGTACGGGGGATCCGGGCTCCGATTCTGGTGACGATCTCATATGAGATCGTGCCGAGCATCTCCGCCCAGTCCTGGGCGGTCGGCTCGCCGCGGTCGCCCGGCCCGAAGAGGATCACCTCGTCGCCCGCGCGGATCTCGTCGTCGCCGACGTCGACGACGAACTGGTCCATGCACACGGTGCCCGCGACGCGCCGCCGCCGGCCCGCCGCCCAGACCTCCAGGAGGTTCGTGCCGTGCCGCGGGATCCCGTCGGCGTATCCCAGCGGCACCAGGCCGAGCGTCGTCTCCTCCGCGGTGGTGTACCGGTGGCCGTACGACACGCCCTGTCCGGCGCCGACCCGTTTGACCAGCGCGAGCCGTCCGGTCAGCGTCATCGCCGGACGCAGGCCCAGGCGGCGCGCGGGCCCGAGCGAGGGGATCGGGTCGAGGCCGTAGACCGCGATGCCGGGCCGTACGAGGTCATAGCGGGCCTCGGGGAGGGTCAGCGTCGCGGCGGAGTTCGCGATGTGGCGCACCTCGGGCCGTACGCCGGCCTTCTCGGCGAACTCCACCGCGTCATCGAACTCCCGGAGCTGCGCGGCGATCGAGGGGTGGCCCGGCTCGTCCGCGCAGGCCATGTGGGACCACAGCCCGACGACCGCGGCGAGGCCCTCGGCCTGGGCGTGCAGGGCCGCGTCGAGCAGCGCGGGCCAGTCGGCCGCGGTCGCGCC
>NZ_JBHLZP010000326.1:0-9354 GCF_042429965.1 Actinoallomurus acaciae | reverse complement strand
TCGATCTTCCCCGGACCACCATCCGACCGCTACAGCCGACCCCGGATCAGACCCCGAAATTAAGCAACAGCCACACGGTGGAATTGGCGATCCCGAAGCTGCGATCAGAATCCTACTTTCCCGAGTGGCTGCTGGAACGTCGTCGCCGTGCCGAACAGGTCCTTCCGAGAACGGCGCGGGCTGGCCGGCGTTCCTGCGCGGCCTGGTCGCCCGCGGCTTGTCAGGCGTCCAGTTGGTCATCTCCGATGCTCATCGAGGCGATCGGGGCGACACTGCCCGGCGCGGCCTGGCGACGCTGCGGGACGCACTGCCTGCGGAACCTGCTGACCAAGGTGCCCAAGTCCGCTCAACCTCGGGACCCTGGTGCGGACCATCTTCGACCAGCCCGCCGCCGAAGAGGTCCATGCCCAGCACGCCCCCGTCGTGGACGGCCTGGAAGCCGAACACCCCGACGCGGCCGCGCACCTGGACGAGGCCGAGCCCGATCTGCCGGCCTTCACCGGCTTCCCGCGTGAGATCCGGCGGCAGACCTGGTCCGGCAACCCCCAAGAACGACTGAACAAGGAGATCCGCCGACGCGCCGACGTCGTCGGGATCTTCCCCGGCCGCAGCGCGGTCATCTGCCTGGTCGGCGCGCAAACCGACGAATGGACCGAGGCTCGCCGCCACATGGGCCTGGAAGGACCGTCTCGGGTGTTGAGTCCGCGTGTTCGCCGTAGCGGTGGTGCGCGGCGGTGGCTCGCGAACGCCCCGACGGTCGCCCGTCAGGACAACGGCAGGTTTCGCGCATGTGACGGGCTATTGACAAGCAGATTTCCCGCACCACATACTGACGGCACTAGTTGTCTAGTCATCTTTATCGACGGCCGGCGACCCCCCTGATCGAACCGGCCGACCCCAATTCATCGCATCCCTTCCTGTCCTTGTGTAGCGAGTGACGGAGGTCCCGTCATGCCCCCACGTCGATGGAGCAGACGCCGGTTCGGCGCGCTCATGCTCGGAGCTCTGGCCTTCCCGGCCTGCTCGACCGGAATCGAGAAGAAGTCGGCCGCGAACACGCGGCAGCGCGGCGCGCTGCGGATCGGCGCCATCATGTACGCCCGCGACCTGGAGTACTGGCAGCTGATGGAGGCGGGCATGCGTGAGGCCGCCCGCCGTCACGGGGTTCCGATCAGCGTCGAGGTCTCCAACCGGCAGCTCGCCACCGAGGCGCAACTGATCGACACGTCGCACGCGCGTGGCGACAACGTCCTGGTCGTGGCGCCGCTCGACGCCAAGGCGTCGGTGGCGGGCCTTCGCAAGGCCCACGGCTACGGCATGAGCATCGTGCAGATCGACACCCGTGTGTCGGACCCGTCCTTCGCCGACTTCGTCGGCGTCAGCAACGACACCCTGGGGACCACCATCGGGCGGGCCGCCGCCACGTACCTGCGCACCCGGCCGAACGGCAAGGGCAAGATCGCGTTGCTCACCGGCGACACCGAGCCCAACGGCCCCGTACGCAAGAAGGCGTTCCTGGCGCAGGTCGCCGGTGCGGGCACCGTCGTCACCTCGGCCGAGGCGGTGGGCTCGCCGGAGGCCGGGTCCAAGGCCCTGGAGACCGTGCTCCAGGCCCACCCCGACATCGACCTGGTCTGGGCGTGGAACGGCGCGGCCCTGCAGGGCGCCGTGACCGCCGCGTCCCGCGTCCACGCCAAGGCCGCGATCTTCGGCATCGACATGAGTGCTCAGGTGGCCAAGGCGATGCTCGCCGGCGGCTCGACGGTCAAGGCGGTGGCCGACCAGAACGCCTACCGGATCGGCGGGCAGGCGGTGGACCTGGCGGTCGCCGTCGCCCGCGGCGAGAAGGCGAACGGCACGCCGACGATGCCGGCCCAGCTCTACCAGGACTCCGACGCGGCGGGCCTGCGGTCCTTCCTGGCCGGGCTGAAGAAGGGGAACCCCTGATGGCCGCGGCCTACGCGCACGAGAGCCGGCTGACGGACTGGCGCGCCGAGCTGGGCGTGGCCAGCGGTCTGGTCGTCCTGGTGATCCTGTGGGCGACGGCGGCGCCCAACTTCCTCACCGGCACGAACCTGGGCCTGCTGCTGCAACAGACCTCGGTGCTGATGATCGTGGCGGTGGGACAGACATTCGTGATCCTCACCGGTGAGATCGACCTGTCGGTCGGCTCCACCATGGGGCTGACCACGGTGGCGGTGGCGGCCATGACGGTGAACCTGCACCTGCCGCTGCTCGCGGCGGTCGTCGTCGTGCTGGCCGGCGGGGTCGTGGTGGGGCTGTTCATCGGCATCCTCCGGGTGATCTGGCAGGTGCCGTCGTTCATCACCACGCTCGGGCTGCTGAGCGCGCTGCAGGGCACGGCGTTCACCATCAGCCACGGTGTGACGATCGCGCCGACCCCGGTCTGGCTGTCGACGCTGTGGTCCGGGCGACTGGCCGGGATCCCGACGCCGGTCTGGCTGATGGCCGTCGTCGTCGCGGCCGGCGTGTGGGTGCTGCGCCGCACCCGCTACGGCCGCCACCTGTACGCGATGGGCGGCAACGCCGAGGCGGCCCGCCGCTACGGCATCGACGTACGCGCGCTGCGCGTCAGCGTCTTCGTCATCGTGCAGGTGCTGGCGGTGGTGGGCGGCCTGCTGTACGCCGCGCAGCTGAACTCCGGCAACGCCACCGTCGGGCAGGGCATGGAGCTCAACGTCATCGCCGGAGTGGTGGTCGGCGGCGTACGGCTGTTCGGCGGCGCGGGCCGGCCCGCCGGCACGGTGCTGGGCGTGCTGTTCATCGCCGTGCTCAGCAACGGCCTGACGCTGCTGGGGGTCTCGTCGTACCTGTTCCTGATCGCCCAGGGGCTCGTGGTGATCGGCGCGGTGTGGTGGAGCGCCGTGCAGCGCCGCGACCGGCAGGCGCTGTGAGGAGGCCGGGAATGGACACGTTGCTGCAGGCGGTCGGCGTGCACAAGCGCTACGGCGCGGTGCACGCGCTGCGCGGGGTCGACTTCGCCGTCGGCCCGGGGGAGCTGGTCGGGCTGGTCGGCGACAACGGCGCCGGCAAGAGCACGTTCGTCAAGACGCTGTCGGGCGTGGTGACCCCGACGGAGGGCACGATCCGGTGGGAGGGCGATCCGGTCACCCTGGACGGCCCGGCCGCCGCGGGCGAGCTCGGCATCGAGACGGTCTACCAGGACCTGGGGCTGTGCGAGAACCTGAGCGTCACCGAGAACATCTACCTCGGCCGTGAGCTGACACGCGGGCGTGGCCCGCTCCGGCGGCTGGACACCCGCCGGATGACCGCGAACGTCGCCGACGTGCTGTCGGGGCTGTCGGTCAACGTTCCGCGGCCCGACACCAGAGTGTCGGCGCTGTCGGGCGGGCAGCGGCAGGCGGTGGCGATGTCGCGCTGCCGGCTGTGGCAGCGCCGGCTCGTGCTGCTGGACGAACCGACCGCGGCACTGGGGGTGCAGGAGAGCGAACGCGTCGTCGCCGTGATCGAGGAGCTCCGGGCCGCCGGCGTCGCGATCGTGCTGATCAGCCATGACATCCCGATGGTGATGCGCCTGGCGGACCGGGTGCTGGTGCTCCGCAAGGGCGCCGTGGCCGCCGACCTGCCCACCGCGGAGCTGGATGAGCACGGCGTCGTCGCGCTGATCACCGGAGCGAACGAGGCCGCCGCGGCGCGGCGAGGAGGGAATGAGGATGCCTGACCAGGACGGACCGCTGTCGGGGATACGGGTGCTCGACCTGTCGCGGTTCATCGCCGGGCCCTTGTGCTGCCAGATGCTCGGCGACATGGGCGCCGACGTGATCAAGGTGGAGCGGCCCGGCGGTGAGGACGGCCGCAAGCACCGGCCGTTCTACCAGGGCCACAGCCTCTACACGATCGCCTACAACCGCAACAAGCGCGCCATCACCCTCAACACCCGTCACCCCGAGGCCGCGCATCTGCTGGGGCGGCTGATCGAGGGCAGCGACGTGGTGGTGGAGAACTTCCGGCCCGGCACGATGGCCAAGATGGGCTGGCCGTACGAGCGGATCCGCGAGCGCAGCCCCCGTACGGTGCTGGTGTCGCTGTCGGGGTTCGGGCAGCGCGGCCCCAACCGGGACCGCGCGCTGTTCGACGCGATCGCCCAGGCGGCCTCCGGGCTGATGAGCGTCACCGGACGGCCCGAGGACGACCCGACGATGACGGGCACGTTCGTCGCCGACTACGTCTCGGCGTTCCACGGTGTGATCGGCACGCTGCTCGCGCTGCACGCCCGCACGCGCACCGGCCACGGCCAGCATGTCGACATCGCCGCGCTGGACGCCCTGATGACGTGCCTGAGCACTCAGGTGGTCAACCACGCCAACCTGGGCCTGCCGGCCGAGCGCAGCGGGTCGCGTGACCAGATCACCGTGCCGGCCAACGCCTACCCGGCCGCCGACGGGCACGTGTACCTGCACGGCGGGACCGACGCGCTCTTCCCCCGGCTGTGCGCGGCGATGGACCGCCCGGAACTGGCCGGCGACGAGCGGTTCCGCGACCAGCGGGCCCGGTGGAAGAACGTGGCGGCGGCCGACGCGATCGTGCGCGGGTGGACCCTGACCCACACGTGCGCGGAGCTGGGCGAGCGGCTGGGTGCGGCCGGCGTGCCGTACTCCAAGGTCTGCACGGTCGCCGAGGCCGTGGAGTCCGAGCAGGTCGCCGCCCGCGACATGCTCGTCGAGGTGACCCATGCCGAGGCCGGCCCGCTGCGCCTGCCCGGCATCCCGATCAAGCTCAGCGACACGCCCGGGTCGGTACGCCTGCCCCCGCCGCCGGTCGGCGCCGACAACGACGGCGTCTACGCCGGGCTGCTGGGTCTGCCGGCGGAGGAACTGGCGCGGCTGCGCGCCGACGGGGCGATCTGAACGGGGGACATGCGGATGAAACGCGATCTGACCGACCCGAGGTCGGCCGCCGACGGCCGCGACCTGGAGGCCGGCCTGAAGGAACCGGTCGTTGAGAACCTGGAGATCCCCGAGAGGCTCGGCCCGGTCACGCTGGTCGTCGACGACCACAAGGTCAAGCGGTTCGCCTTCACCCAGGACGACCACCACCCCTGGCATCTCGTCGGCAGCCCGTTCGGGCACCGGATCGGGCACGCGACGGTCCTGGCCAACGACCTGGTGCAGCTGTTCACCACCCGGTACGCGGCCAGCCGCACGGTCGGGCTGCACACCGAGGAGCAGCTCTGGTTCGACAGCCCGGTACGGGTGGGGGAGCAGGTCACCCTCGACGGCGAGTACGTCGAGTCCTACCACCGGCGCGGCCAGGGGTACGTGGTGATGGAGGCCCGGGCCCGCGGCGAGGACGGCCGCAGCATCATCCGCCACCGCGGCGTGGAGATCCTGCGCACCGTGCCCGGGAGGATCGCGGGCCGCTCCAGCACCGACGGCGCCGGGGGAGACGCCCGTACGGTGACCGGCGAGGTGGACGAGTCACTGCCGCCCGTACGCGCGGCGGGGCCGGGGCTGGTGCCCGGCACGGGCCTGGTCCCGCTGGCCAAGGAGATCACCCAGGAGCAGGCGTCGGTGTTCTCCCGGTGCGGGGAGTACGTCCGCAACATTCACAACGATCTGGGCATCGCTCGCGAGGGCGGACTGCCGATCCCCATCGTGCAGGGCCAGCAGCAGTGCGACCTCGTCGCCGAGCTGCTGACCCGGTTCTTCGGCACCCGCTGGTTCACCGGCGGCTGGCTGCGGACCAAGTTCATCCGCCCGGTGGAGGTGTTCGAGCCCCTGGAGGTCGGCGGCTCGGTGCACGCGGTCGAGGGGAACCAGGTGGAGCTGGACGTGTGGGTCCGGCGCGGTGACGGGCGGCTGAGCACGGTCGGATGGGCGCGCTGCCCGTTCGGCGTCGAGGATGAGAAGAAGGAGGGCGCATGAACACGACGACGGCGGCCGAGGGGCTGAAGGAGGCCCGCTACGAGCTGGTGACGGTCCCCGAGGAGTTCGGGCCCGTACGGGTGAGAGTCGATGAGGCCAAGGTCCTCGGCTACGCCTTCGCCCAGGCCGACTTCGGCGCCTGGCACTTCGGCGACTCCCCGTTCGGCGGGCCGGTCGCCCATCCCCTGGTGCTCGCCAACGACCTGCTGTTCCTCTTCTACCAGCACTATGACGGCAACACCGCCCGCGGCCTGCACACCCACGAGCGGCTGACGTTCCACGCGCCCATCCGGGTCGGGGAGACGGTAACGATCACCGGCGCGTACACCGACAAGTACGAACGGCGCGGGCAGGGCTATGTGGTCCTGGAGGCCGAGGCGCGCGGGGAGGACGGCCGCCTGCTGGTCACCCACCACGGGCGCGAGATCATGCGGACCCGCGCGGGCGACGTGGTCGGCCGGTCGAGCGCCGGCGCGCGGGGGCGCCGGGTGCGCGGCGAGACCGACCCCTCTCTGGGCGTCGCGGAGCGGCCCGCCGCGGGCCTGGTGCCGGGCACCGCGCTGCCGGCGCTGACCCGCCGGTTCGACCAGGACCAGATGAACGCCTTCTCCTGGGCGGGCCGCGGGTTCGTCAACGTGCACACCAGCGCGGCGGTCGCCGCCGAGCAGGGCCTGGACCGTACGATCGTGCAGGCCCAGCAGCAGACCGGCGTGATCGTCACGGCGATGACCCGGTTCTTCGGCGCCGCCTGGTTCACCTCCGGCTCTTTGGACCTGCGGTTCGTACGGCCGGCGCTGTGCGGGGACGAGCTGACCGTGCACGCCGCCGTGTGCTCCCAGGACGACCGGCGGCTGGAGCTGGAGGTCTGGGTGACCAAGCCGGACGGCACCGGCACCGCGCGCGGCTGGGCGTCGGCGAACGGGCCGGAGGCGACCGAGGGACCGGTATCGTGCGTGCCGGGGTTGTGAGCGCTCGCACCGGAGTGAGGTCACGCTTGTGAGCGGTCTGCCGATCTATGAGGTGATCCGCCGGGATCTGTTGTCGCAGATCCGGGACGGCGTGCTGCGCACGGGCGACAGGCTGCCCAGCGAGCCGGAGCTGGCCGCGCAGTTCGGGGTGAGCCGGATGACGGTGCGCCAGGCGATCGACCAGTTGGTGATCGACCACGTGGTCGTACGTCGCCGTGGCTCCGGCACCTATGTCACCTCGGCGCCCCGCTATCGGCGGCTGAACCGGCTGGCCCCCTTCCGCGACGAGATCGGCGTCGGCGACGCCGACGTGCGCACGGAGATCCGCGAGCGCCGTGAGCTGGTGGCGCCGCCGGACGTGGCCGAACGGCTGCTCCTGAAGGAGGGGCAGAAGGTCGTGCGGCTGGTCCGGCTGCGGACGGTCGACGGCGAGCCGGCGGCGCTGCAGGAGTCGTGGGTGCCGTACGCGCTGGCGCCCAACCTGGCCCGTGAGGACCTGGTCGAAGGCTCGCTGTACCGCACGCTGTCCGAGCGCTGGGGCGTCGCGGTCAAGTGGGCCGAGCAGCAGATCTCGGCCGCCGCCGCGACCGAGGAGCAGGCGTCGCTGCTCGGCGTGCCGATGGGCGGCCCCCTCATGACGATCGTGCGTCTGACCTTCTCCGGCGCGGAGTCCCCGGTCGAGCTCGCCCACAGCTGGACCCGGCCGGAATACCCGCTGCTG
The DNA here is from genome assembly GCF_042429965.1 of Actinoallomurus acaciae. Taxonomy (NCBI): domain Bacteria; kingdom Bacillati; phylum Actinomycetota; class Actinomycetes; order Streptosporangiales; family Thermomonosporaceae; genus Actinoallomurus; species Actinoallomurus acaciae. The sequence goes on along the minus strand of NZ_JBHLZP010000326.1, from coordinate 1,759 downwards.
ACCAGGCTCGACGCCTAACCGAACGCCGTCGGCGGCGTGCCGGCGGCGACTCACGCGCAAAGACATCTAGACAACTAGATTAAAGTGGGTGATGTCATGCATGAGAACATCGCGCCCTCCAGGTCACTGGTCCGGCGCGCCGCGGCCGCCAGCCTCATCGGCACGACCGTGGAGTGGTACGACTACTTCATCTTCGGATCGGCGTCCGCGCTGGTCTTCGGCAAGCTCTTCTTCCCCGACAGCACCCCCCTGGTCGGGACCCTGTCCAGCTTCGCGGTGTTCGGCGTCGGCTTCTTCGCCCGGCCGCTGGGCGGCATCGTGTTCGGCCACATCGGCGACCGCGTCGGCCGCAAGACCGCCCTGGTCACCACGCTGTTGATCATGGGCATCGCGACCTTCTGCGTCGGCCTGCTGCCCACCGCGCACACCATCGGCGTCGGCGCGCCGATCCTGCTGGTGGTGCTGCGCCTGGTCCAGGGCTTCGGCGTCGGCGGCGAATGGGGCGGCGCGTCCCTGGTCGCCGTGGAGTTCGCCCCCGCCGGCCGGCGCGGCCGCTACGGCAGCGCCCCCCAGGTCGGCAACGCTCTGGGCGTCGCGCTGTCCACCGGCGCGTTCGCGGCGGTCTCGCAGCTCCCCGACGCCCAGCTCTACAGCTGGGGCTGGCGGATCCCCTTTCTGGCCAGCGCCATCCTGATCGTCGCCGGCCTGCTCATCCGGCTGAGGCTGACCGAGACGCCGGCCTTCACCGCCGCCCGCGAGCGCGCCGAACTCGCGGCCGCGCCGCTGAAGGACGCTTTGCGTCACAGCAGGAAGCCGATCCTGCTGGCGGCCGGGATGCGGGTGAGCGAGAACGTCTTCGGCTACATCATCTTGACGTTCCTGCTCAGCTACGGCACCGACCGGCTGCACCTGAGCCGCGGCGTCCTGCTGTCGGCCACGACCGTCGCCGCGATCGCCGGCATGGCCGCCTGCTACGGCTTCGGCGCCCTGTCCGACCGCGTCGGACGCCGCCCGGTGTTCCTGTTCGGCGCGGTGTTCTCGGCCGTGTTCGCCTTTCCGATGTTCGCGCTGCTGGACCTTCGCGCCACGCCGATGGTGGTGATCGCCGTGGTGCTCGCCTACACCTTCGGCGTCAGCGCCCAGTACGGCGTGGAGCCGTCCTTCTTCGCCGAACTGTTCGGCACCGGTGTCCGCTACACCGGGATGTCGCTCAGTTCCCAGATCGCGGCCGTGTTCGCCGGCGGGCTCGCGCCGTTCATCGCCACCGCCCTGACCGGGGCGGCCGGCGGGCGGCCCTGGCCGGTCGCCGCGTACGTCCTGGTCGCCTCGCTGATCACCGTGGTGGCGGTGCTGGGCTCGGCCGAGACCTTCCGCGCCACCCTGAGCCGGCCCGAACCGGCCGCGCCGGACACCGCCACGACCCCCACCACCTCCCCTTCCTGAGACCTGAGAAAGGACACTCATGACCGAGAAGATCACCGGCGGCGAGCTGGTCGTACGCACCCTGGCGGCCCTCGGCGTCGACCGCGTCTTCGGCGTCCCCGGCGGGCAGACGCTCGCGATCACCGACGCGATCATCGACCACCCCGGCATCGAGTTCGTGACCGCGCGCCACGAGGGCGCCGCGGCCGTCATGGCCGACGCGCACGGCCGGTTGACCGGCCGGCCCGGCGTCTGCCTGGCCACCACCGGGCCCGGCGCCACCAACCTGCTCACCGGCGTCGGCGGGGCCCTCCGCGACTCCAGCCCGGCACTGATC